>JBCBFV010000144.1:0-6510 GCA_038527425.1 Pseudomonadota bacterium | reverse complement strand
CGTGGCCGTTGAGCTGCACGTCATACTGGGATGCCACGCCCGTGGCCTCCACCAGCGACTTGCCCTCTGCGATCTTGATCTGCGCCTGAACGATATCGATACCGGTGACTTCCTCGGTGACGGTGTGTTCCACCTGCACCCGCGGGTTCACCTCGATGAAGTAGAATTTGCCGGTGGCCATATCCATCAGGAACTCGACCGTGCCTGCGCATTCGTAATTCACGTGCTCACAGATCTTGCGACCAAGGGCACAGATCTCCTCGCGCTGGGCGGGGGAGAGGTAGGGGGCAGGGGCGCGCTCCACGACCTTCTGGTTGCGGCGCTGAACGGAGCAGTCACGCTCCCACAGGTGGTAGATTGAGCCTTGGCTGTCGCCGAGGATCTGAACCTCCACGTGGCGCGCCTTCATGATCATCTTTTCGAGGTAGCCTTCGCCGTTGCCGAATGCGGCCTCGGCCTCGCGACGGCCCTCGAGGACTTTCTCTTCCAGCTCATCTTCCGAGAAGATCGGGCGCATGCCGCGTCCGCCGCCGCCCCAGGAGGCTTTGAGCATCAGCGGATAGCCGATCTCGGCAGCTTCTTTCTTGATGGCCTCCATGTCGTCGCCAAGGACGTCGGTGGCCGGGATGACGGGAACTTCAGCGGCAACGGCGACCTGACGGGCGCTGGCCTTGTCGCCAAGTGCGCGCATCGTTGCGGCCTTCGGGCCGATGAAGGTGATGCCGTTTGCGGCGCAGGCATCCACGAAGTCCGGGTTCTCGGACAACAGGCCATAGCCCGGATGGATCGCGTCCGCGCCAGACATCTTCGCGACACGGATGATTTCGTCGATGGCCAGATAGGCCTGAACGGGTCCAAGCCCTTCACCGATGCGATACGCCTCGTCAGCTTTGAAGCGGTGAAGCCCCAGTTTGTCCTCTTCGGCAAAGACAGCGACTGTCTTCTTCCCGAGTTCGTTTGCCGCGCGCATGACGCGGATGGCGATCTCGCCGCGGTTGGCGATGAGGATTTTCTGGAATTCGGCCATTTAGAGCCCCCCATTGTGCAGTTGCAGCACGCCATAGTCATTTTTTGTTGATGTCGCAATCAGTGGAAGTGGGGAGGGGGGGAGAGCAGCCTCGCCGGTCGGGCCTTCCAGCTATCGCTTGCCAGATGGCAATGCGTGCAGCGACACTGTCGATATTTTCAAAACGAATGGATTAGGAGGCCCAGATGCCATTCTTTAGACGCAAGAAATCCCCCTTCGAAGACATCTCGCGCGAGCGCGTGCGCGATGAAAATGGGGAGAAGAGCTACAACACTTCTCTCACAATCGACGCCAATCCCCATGATGATCTGTCGGGTCTTCAGCTGACATTCATCGGGGCACCCACGCCATTTCTTATACCAACGCTCTTCGGTGTCAGCGGGCGCGAGGGTCTTGCAGGGCTCGACCGGGGCGATTTCGCGGCGCTCAGAGAGTTGATCGAGAAAACGACAATGCTCGAAGGCGAGTTCGTTTTCCGCTTCACCGATGACGGCGCAGTTGAGGCCGGCGGATGCTATTTTTGTGATGTCGACGGCGATGGCGTGGCCGAAGGGGTACGCAAATGCCCCTCATTCGCCAGCGATGCTGACGCCACGGGCGATACGGTCGTCGATGACCTGCTCACGGTCTTCAACGGCGCTGACGACCTCGTATTCTAAGCGCGCGTTCAAAGATCAGTTGCACGGCGCTCTTTTTCGCCTACTGATCTGTCCATGAGACGCAGAAAGCCAGCAGAAGACGCGCCCACCGGGTTCACGGCCCATGTGGAATACCTGTACCACGTGACGTGCAAGGAGTGCGGCTTCTACTGGACTTATGCGTCCATGGAAAAGGGCTTCGACATCCAGAAGCGCGCCTACACGTGTCCGAACTGCGGCCATAACGGCAAGATCGAGCTGCAGGACGAAGTGCAGCCTTAGCGGATCAAGCGACGCGGTAGATCGTCGAGCGTGTGCGCCCCGATCTGCGCCATAGAAAGCTTCATGTCGTCAGTGAGGATGTGGACGAGGTGATCGATCCCCTCGGCGCCAAAGGCCGCCACCGCGTAGTGCCACGCGCGGCCCAGCATCACGAAGTCAGCTCCGAGCGCCAACGCGCGCATCACGTCCGCGCCGTTTTCCACCCCTGAATCGAAGAGGAGGGGGGCGTCGGGCAGCGCTTCGCGGAACTTGGGCAGCATCTCGATCGCTGTGGGGCCGGGCTCAAACTGGCGGCCGGAGTGGTTGGAGACCCAGATGCCGTCAGCCCCGCGATCCATCAGCTTTTTGCCGAGTTCGGGATCGAGCACGCCTTTGGCAAGGATATCGCCGTCCCAGACCTCGCGCACCCAGTCCCAGGTGTCCCAATCGGGCTTGCCACGGATTAGGTGGCCTGCGTGTTCGAGCGAGGACCGCGCATCGTGATGCTGAAGATAGCTCTCAGCCAGCGCAATGCGCGGCGCGCCCTCGCGCAGCGTACCGAGCGCCCATTGCGGATGCGTCAGCACCTCCCACACCACACGCGGGGTGATCTTGGGCGGCAGCGTCAGTTTTGCACGCCGCTGCCTCTCCCGCCGGGAATCGTCGGGCACATCGAGGGTGAAGATCAGCTTCGTGAAGCCCGCCTCTTTCGCCCGCCGCAGCATGTCGCGGCGGATGTCTTCGCTTTCGGGGCAATAGAGCTGGAACCAGCCATTGCCGCCCGCATGGGGTCCCACGTCCTCGGGCACTTTCGTGGCCACAGTGCTCAGTGAATAGGGCATGCCATTGCGCGCGGCACCTTGTGCCAGCAACCGCTCCGCCCCCGGCCACATGAGCCCGCTCATTCCCACAGGCGCGATGCCAAAGGGGCGCCTAAAGCTCTGGCCCATGAACTCCACACCCCAATCCGGGTCCACGTCGCCGGGTAGAACGTCAGGCATGAAATGCACGTCATCGAGCGCTTGGCGGTTGCGGTGCACCTGAAGCTCGCGGCCCGTGCCGCTGTCCAGATACTCAAACGCGAAGTGCGGGATGCGCCGCCGTGCGCGGGCGCGTAGGTCAGAGACGGCGGGGTACGACAGGTCCAGGTCCATGGTGCTTTGAAGCCCAAGACGCGTCGAAAGTTCAAGCTCGGATGCCTAAGTCCGGCCTAACGCTTGCGAGATGAGCGAGCAAATCGCGATGTCCCACATAATATTTGTTCCTTCGAATACGACGCCCCTGGCGATCAAGAAGGCAAAAGCCTTCGCCGGGAACCCTGCGCAACTCCGCGATTTCAGAGATGGCAAACTGGGCGCGCTTGAGCCCCAGCGGCCAGGGCAAAGACCAAATGCCGTAATTCACCGGCCCCGCGATATGTTCGTGATTCCAGTCGATTGCATAGTTTTTAGAGAGGCCGCTTAGGCGACTGCCGGCGATGACGAACGTTGCTCCGCAGACCATTGCGCCGCCCAGCCCTTTGTTGCCGAACACTGTTTTGTAAAGCGCGAAGAGTGCGAGCGTTCCAAACATGACGGCAACCCAGATCAGCACTTCTCTGTTTGGCTGACAAGACCCGCCTTCCAAGGAACCGGTTAGGACCTCTTCGTTCTTCAAGAGGGTCGAAACTCCGTATGTCACCACAAACGCGACAAGACCGGGTATCAAAAATCTAGCAATCTCTGAAATATCCATCCATCTGAAATGACTGGGGCGCGTGTCAATACTATGGCAAAGGGGCGGAACAATGACGGAACATTTCTTTCCCTTGTTTCTTGGATACGCTAAGCTCTCGCCATGAGCAGTTATGATGATTTCGACGCCTTCGAAGAAGCGGCGCGCCCCAGCCTGAGCCAACGTGCCATGGCCGGGCCTCAAGCGACCTATCTCGACGGGCTCAATCCCGCACAGCGCGAGGCCGTAGAGGCGCTCGATGGCCCCGTTTTGATGCTTGCAGGCGCGGGCACCGGCAAAACGAAGGCGCTGACGGCGCGTATCGCGCATCTCCTCCACACGGGCCGGGCGCAACCCAATGAGATCCTCGCGGTGACCTTCACCAACAAGGCCGCGCGGGAGATGAAGAAGCGTGTCGCAGGCCTACTCCAGCGTGAAGACGCCGGCATGCGGTGGATGGGGACGTTCCACTCGATCTCCGTCCAGATCCTGCGCCGCCATGCGGAGCTCGTGGGCCTTAAATCGAACTTCACCATCCTCGACACTGACGATCAGCTGCGCCTGCTCAAGCAGCTCATCCAGGCTTCCAACATTGATGAGAAACGCTGGCCGCCGCGGATGCTCTCAGGGATCATCGATAGCTGGAAGAACCGTGCTTGGACGCCCGAGAAGGTGCCCGCCGCCGAGGCCAGCGCCTTTAACCATCGCGGCACCGAGCTTTATGCGCAGTATCAGGCCCGCCTGAAGGAGCTGAACGCCACCGATTTTGGCGACCTCCTGCTGCACTGCGTGACGATTTTCCAGACCCACGGGGACATCCTCGCGCAATACCAGCGCTGGTTCCGCTTCATTCTGGTGGACGAGTATCAGGATACGAACGTCGCCCAGTACCTGTGGCTGCGCTTGCTGGCGCAGGAGCACAAGAACATCTGCTGCGTGGGCGATGATGACCAGTCGATCTATGGCTGGCGCGGGGCCGAAGTGGGCAACATCCTGCGCTTCGAGAAAGACTTCCCCGGCGCCGTCGTCGTGCGCCTCGAACAGAATTACCGCTCCACACCCCATATCCTCGCCGCCGCCTCAGGCGTAATCGACGCCAACGAGAGCCGTTTGGGCAAGACGCTCTGGACCGCAGCGGAGGAGGGCGAAAAGGTCCGCCTGATGGGCCATTGGGACGGCGATGAAGAAGCCCGCTGGGTGGGCGACGAGATCGAAGCCTCCCAAAAAGGGACGCGCGGCGTGCGGCCCATGGGGCTCGAAGAGACCGCGATCCTTGTCCGCGCCTCCCACCAGATGCGCGCCTTCGAGGACCGCTTCCTGACCATCGGCTTGCCCTACCGCGTCATCGGCGGCCCGCGCTTTTATGAGCGGATGGAGATCCGCGATGCCATGGCCTACTTCCGCTTGGCCGTGAGCCTCGACGACGATCTGGCCTTCGAGCGGGTGGTGAACACGCCCAAACGTGGGCTTGGCGACAAGGCTGTGCAGACGATCCAGGTGCTTGCGCGCTCGAACGGGGTCTCCCTTGTCGAAGGGGCGCGGCTTGCGGTGCAATCGAGCCAGATCAAAGGCAAGGGCGGCGCGAACCTGCGGGAGCTCATCGACGGCCTCGATAGGTGGAGCCGTCAGGTCCGCGACGAGGCCGACACCCATGTCGAGCTCGCCCAGATGATCCTCGACGAAAGCGGCTACACCGCCCATTGGCAAAACGACAAAACGCCCGAAGCACCCGGGCGGCTGGAGAACCTCAAGGAACTCGTTAAAGCGCTGGAGAATTTCGAGAACCTGCAGGGCTTCCTCGAACACGTGAGCCTCGTGATGGACAACAACGAGGATGACGGCGGCGACAAGGTGTCGATCATGACGCTCCACGCGGCTAAGGGCCTCGAGTTCCCGCAGGTCTTCCTGCCGGGGTGGGAGGACGGCCTCTTCCCGTCGCAGCGCTCCATGGACGAAAGCGGCGTCAAAGGCCTCGAGGAGGAGCGGCGTCTGGCCTACGTGGGCATCACCCGCGCCGAAGAGATCTGCAACATCACCTTCGCGGGCAATCGGCGGGTGTTTGGGCAGTGGCAATCTTCGCTGCCGTCACGCTTTATCGATGAGCTGCCGGAGGAGCATGTTAACGTGCTCACCAACGCCTCCTCGCTTCATTCAGGCGGCTATGGGATGGGATCAACGATGGCGCAGGCCTCCCCCATCTTGCAGGCGGCGGCGGGCTCTGACCTCCATGATCGCGCCTCAAAGGCCGATGTCTACAACTCACCGGGCTGGAAGCGCATGCAGGCCCGCGCCGCACAGCGCGGGATGAGCCAGCCCCGCGAGGGCGGCAACATCGTCATCGACATGAACGCCACCTCCGCCTTCACGGTGGGCGACCGCGTCTTCCATCAAAAGTTCGGCTACGGCGAAGTGATGGAGATCGAAGGCGACAAGCTCGACGTGGAGTTCGACAAGGCGGGCTCAAAGAAGGTCGTGTCGAAGTTCGTCACCAGCGGCGACGCGGCGGATGACGTGCCGTTTTGAGGCGCTCGCAAGTATTTATGAATAGTCTAGGAAGGACCGTTCAGCGGACAAAGTCGCCGTTCGTTCAAACCAACTCAATGTCCGCTTTATTCTGATCAGATGTCGATTTCTAAGCTCACTTTGGTGCGGTCCATTGTGACAAAGGTTTTGAACTTCTTGATCGTCTCATTTGAAAAGAAAAGTCGCTGCGTCAGGGCCTCATATTCAGACATATCTTGCACCAGAATGATCAACACAAAATCGGCTTCACCAGTGACGTAATAGCATTGCTGTACTTCAGGGGCATCGACGAAGCTTTGCTTGACCTGTTCGATTGCCCCTCCCGTCTCCACGTTCAGCTCGACTTGA
>JBCBFV010000143.1:0-6513 GCA_038527425.1 Pseudomonadota bacterium | reverse complement strand
ACTCATTCGCTTGGTCTCCGCTCGTGGTGGTGACTACAGCTATGACGAGGCCTCTCTGACGGAACTATTGCGCACGGCCTCGCAGGCTGCAGCCATCAATTGCACGCGCGCCGGTTGCCAACCGCCGACGCTGGCGGAACTTGAGGCCGCGCTGGCGGAGTAACGCCCTTCGCCACCAATCCTGCCTGCCTGAGCAAAACCCTTTCGCGAGGGCCGTCACACGTGTTAACACTTCGCCAAACCGGGCGGGTAGACCCGAAAACATGAGGCAGTTGATGAGTAGCCCCCACTTGGATGCGGCACTGCGCGATGAGATTCTATCGCGCCCGGACGCTCTACTTGAAGACAAAGCAGTGATGCGCGCGCTTGTGGCCGCGCATGAGAAAACGCTGGGCGGCAATATCGTCGACCTACGCGGTATTGCGATGGAACGCCTCGAAGAACGGCTCGACCGGCTTGAGGAAACGCACCGCACGGTAATCGCGGCGGCCTACGAGAACCTTGCGGGCACAAACCAAATTCACCGCGCGATCCTGAAGATGCTCGACCCCGCGCAGTTCGAGGACTTCCTGCGCGAGCTTTCGGGCGATGTGGCAGATATCCTGCGCGTTGATTTCGTGCGCCTCGTACTCGAAAGCGTGACAGGCAAAGACGCTGTACTGTCGCGTCTCGGCGACGTGCTGACCGTGGCCGAGCCCGGCTTTATCGACGAATACCTCGACCAGACCCGCGGCGGCTCAGAACGCAATGTCGTCCTGCGGCAGGTTCAGCCCGCCTCAGGCGATGTCTACGGAGACGACGATTGGATCCGCTCAGAGGCCTGCCTGAAGCTCGATTTCGGGGAAGGGCGCCTGCCAGGCATGCTGGTTATGGGCTCGGAAGACCCCCACCAATTCGCGCCGAACCAAGGCACTGACCTCTTGGGCTTCTTTGGCGGCGTTTTTGAGCGTTCCATGCGGCGCTGGCTGTCGTGAGGGCAGGCCGGTGAGCCTGATCTCTCCTCAAGCGCGCGACGCCCTTGAGGCGTGGCTCACGCATGAAAAGGCCTTGAAGGGCACCGCCGATAACACGCTAGAAGCCTACTCCCACGACGTGGCGGGCTTCATTGCTTTCATGGCCGAGCATCATGGCGGGGCGGAAGGCTTGGGACCTCTGTCGCGGATCTCCATCACCGATATGCGCGCCTGGATGAGCCACGAGCGTCGTCGCGGTCTAGCGGCTCGGTCACTGGCCCGCGCTTTGAGCGCAGTGAAGACATTCTATCGCTGGCTTTCTGAGCGCGAGGGGTTCGAGCCCACATCTGTCCTGTCCGCCCGTGCGCCGAAGTTCCAAAAGAAGCTGCCGCGGCCACTGGCTGAGGACGCGGCGCGGGCTGTTCTCGATACGGTTGAGACACAAGCGAAGGAAAGCTGGATCGCCAAGCGGGACGTGGCCGTGATCACGCTGCTCTACGGCTGCGGCCTGCGGATTTCCGAGGCGCTGGGCCTCATGGGCGCGGACGTGCCTTTGCCGGATACGCTGCGCATCCTCGGTAAGGGCGGTAAAGAGCGGCTTGTCCCTGTGTTGCCGGCAGCGCGTCGCGCTGTGGAGGCCTATCTGGCTGAATGCCCCTGGACGCTCGAGGACGACGAGCCTCTCTTCCGCGGCCTGCGGGGGGGCAAGCTCGGCCCCCGCGCGATCCAGAAAGCGATGGAGAGCACGCGTTTGCAGCTTGGTTTGCCAGCGACGGCCACGCCCCATGCGCTGCGCCACTCCTTCGCGACGCATCTGCTTGGCGCGGGCGGAGATCTGCGCGCGATCCAGGAATTGCTGGGCCACGCGTCGCTTTCGACGACCCAGGCCTACACCGCCGTCGACACCGCGCGATTGATGGAGGTCTATGACGCCTCCCATCCGCGCGCGTCACGCTAGGGTTGCAGGCTGACGTGCCATGCTCCATGACGGCTTTATGACACAGCTCAAGGCGCTTAGCGTACACCTCTTCACGGCCACCGGTGCCGTCTTCGCCATGCTCGCGATGCTTGCGGCCACTGAGGCCAAGTGGGACCTGATGTTCCTGTGGCTCGTAGTGGCGTTCGTCGTTGATGGCATCGATGGGCCCTTGGCGCGCTACTATAACGTCAAGACAAATGCCCCTCAGTTTGACGGGGTGCTGCTTGATCTCATCATCGATTATCTCACCTACGTCTTCATCCCGGCCTATGCGCTTTACGCCTCGGGGCTGATGTTTGGGTGGACAGGGTGGGCCGTGCTCATCGTGATTACCTTCGCCTCGGCCATGTATTTCTGCGATACACGTATGAAAACGAAGGATAATTCCTTCTCGGGCTTTCCGGGCTGCTGGAATATGGCGGTCATCGTCATTTTTGCGGTGGAACCCAACTACTGGGTCACACTCGGTGTTGTCATGGCCTTGGCGCTGGCGATGTTCCTGCCGTTGAAATTCATTCACCCGGTGCGCACAGCGCGCTGGCGTACGTTGTCGCTTCCGATGGCGCTGGCTTGGACGTTCTTTGCGGGATGGGCGGCTTGGGTGAACTTTGACCCCGCAAGCTGGGCGCAGACGGGCTTGCTGATCACAACCGCCTACCTCTTGCTCGCAGGCATCGCGCAGCAGATCATTCCGGCTAGATAAGTAGCCCTGCCGCGCCTTCGAGCTTCAGCAACTCCACCTTTGTCTCCACCCCGCCTGCGCCGGAAAAGCCGCCGAGCGAGCTTGCCCCCAGTACGCGGTGGCAGGGCACAAAGATCGGTATCCTATTGGCGCCACAGGCTTGCCCGGCTGCCTGGGCGGAGACGCCCAGATCTTGGGCCAAATTGCCGTAGGTGCGCGTCTCACCGTAGGGAATATTGAGCAGGCTGTTCTGGAAGATCGCCTGAAACTCGCCGGGTCCAAGCTTGAGGGGGAGGTCAAAAGCCGTGAGAGTGCCCGCGAAATACGCGCTCAATTGATCGGCAGCGTCGTGGAGCACTTGGGGCGCACCTTCCGTTAGCGGAGGACCCTCTTGCCAGTCCAGTCCGGTTATTTGCCCCTCTTCCGCCCAGAGCCGAAGGGGGCCAAGGGGGCTCTCAACCCCTACAGATTGTGGTTGCGCCGTCATGGCGCCACTATGACTGGCTGATGTTGAGATCAAAATACTAATTTCGATTAATGCATGGGCAAACACCGCCTAGTAGCGTCTAAAAAACAAGCAAATAGAAATTCGCTATCGATTTAGGCGCATAGCGTGACCGGTTGCCTGTTTTCACAGCATCCCGAATCCGCCTTATGCGCGCGGACATCCGATTTATATCAGGGGGAGGGATAGCCATGGTCGGAGCGGATACCGCCTGGATCATCGTCGCCACAGCGCTCGTGCTGTTCATGACACTGCCGGGGCTTGCGCTGTTTTACGGGGGACTTGTTCGGTCACGCAACGTGCTGAGCGTCTTCATGCATTGTTTCACCATCGCGTGCTTGATGAGCGTGCTGTGGCTCGCGGTGGGCTATTCCATCGCTTTCGGTGACGGGAACGCCTACTGGGGCGGCCTAGGCAAAGCGTTCTTGAACGGCGTCGATGCTGATACCGTGTCGGGCACGATCCCAGAGGTCCTGTTCTTCGCGTTCCAGATGACCTTCGCGATCATCACGCCAGCGCTCATCGTGGGCGCCTATGTGGAGCGGATCGGCTACGGCTTCGTGGTGATCTTTTCGGCGCTCTGGATGCTCCTGTGCTACGCACCCGTGGCGCATTGGATCTGGGGCGGTGGCCTGCTGGCTGGCGCGGAATGGTCACTCTTCGAGAACGGCGTGAATGACTTCGCTGGCGGCATCGTGGTGCACCAGACGGCCGGTATCGCGGCGCTGATCCTCGCAGCCTTCCTTGGCCCGCGTTCGGACAAGTCGAAGCCCCCGCACAACCCGGGCATGGTCATGATCGGGGCAGCGATGCTCTGGGTCGGCTGGTTCGGCTTTAACGGTGGCTCCCAGCTCGCCGCAGACGGCGGCGCGGCCATGGCCCTCACCGTCACGCATATCTCTGCAGCAGCTGCGTCCCTGACCTGGGCCCTGTGGGAGCGTATTCGCTACGGCAAATCCTCGCTCGTGGGCATGGTCACCGGCACGATCGCGGGCCTTGCGTCCATCACGCCGGCCTCTGGCTCTGTGGGCCCTGTAGAGGCGCTGATCATCGGCTCCGTGGCTGGTGTGCTCTGTCAGGAGCTCTGCGGCTTTGTGAAGAACGTCATGAACATCGACGACACGCTCGACGTCTTCGCTGTGCACGGTGTGGGCGGCATGTTCGGCATCCTGATGCTGGTGGTCTTCGGCCATGCTGGCATCGTGGAGCAGGGCGGCGGCCTCATCGTGGTGGGTATCTTCACCGCTGTTATGACGACGGCGATCATCCTTGTGACGAAGATGATCACGCCGCTGCGTGCCAGCACTGAGGACGAAACGACGGGCCTCGACCTCTCCGCTCACGGAGAGCGTGCCTACGACATGTCGAGCTAAGGCTTCGTCAGTCTTATCGGACCAAGGGCCGCCTCGGGATCAACGGGGTGGCCTTTTTGCGTGGCAAGGAGGCCTTCTGCCTTCGCCAGCGCCCGGACGCGGGGCATGAGCGGGCGCCAGTCGTGCGCTACACGCCGCGCTACTTCAGAAGGGCAAAACGACTTGGGCGCCCGCGTTTCCGCGAGCGCCCAGAGCATGTCGATTATTTCGGCGTCCGTCGCCATTAGCCGTTGAGTTCGGCCAGCGCCTCAGAGCAGCGTTTGCAGACGTCCTTCGGCTCGTATTGGCCGACCTCGGGGAGGATCTTCCAGGACCGCTGGCACTTGTTGCCTTCGGCCTTTTTGAAGACCACGCCCACGCCGTCGGTATCTTCGAGCGTGAAAGCACCCTCGGGCGCCTCGCCCGCGATCACCTCGATCTGGGAGGTGATGCAGACGTCCTCAAACTCCACAGAGTTCAGGATCGCCGCGGTATCCGCGTCCACATAGACTTGCGGGGCGGCTTCGAGGGAGGAGCCGATCGTCTTCTCCCGACGCTCCACCTCCAGCGCACCGGTCACGACACGGCGCACGCGGCGGATGGTGGCCCATTTCGCGGCGAGGTCCTCGTTGATCCAGTCTGCGGGCGTCTCCGGGATGTCTTCGAGGTGGATGGAGCCTTCGCCGCCCGAACGCTCGAGCCAAACCTCTTCCATCGTGAAGACGAGGATCGGCGCGAGCCAGGTGTTCAGGCGTTCGAGGATCAGGTCGAGCACGTGGCGCGCGGCCTCGCGGCGGTTCGTCGTGCCGTCGCAGTAGAGCGCATCTTTGCGGATGTCGAAGTAGAAGGCCGAAAGTTCCACCGTCGAGAAGTTGAAGATCGTCTGGAAGACGTTCTGGAAGTCGAAGCGCGCATAGCCTTCGCGGACTTGACCGTCGATCTGGGCAAGGCGGTGCAGCACCCAGCGCTCAAGCTCGGGCATATCTGCGACGTCCATGGCCGCTGTGCCTTCCACGCGGGAGCCCAGCAGATAGCGGAACGTGTTGCGCAGGCGGCGGTAGCTGTCGGCCACGCCTTTCAGGATCTCCGGCCCGATACGCTGGTCGGCGGTGTAGTCCGTCTGAGCGACCCAGAGGCGCAAGATATCGGCGCCGTATTGCTTCACGACCTCATCGGGCACGATCGTGTTCCCGATGGATTTCGACATCTTCATGCCCTTCGCATCGAGCGTGAAGCCGTGGGTGACCACATTGCGATAGGGCGCGCGGCCCGTTGTGCCGACGGACTGCAAGAGCGAGGACTGGAACCACCCGCGGTGCTGGTCGGTGCCTTCCATGTAGACGTCGGCGATGCCGTCATCGGTGCCGTCTTCACGGTCCCGCAGCGTGAAGGCGTGGGTGGAACCGGAATCGAACCAGACGTCGAGGATGTCCATGACCTGGTCATAGGCGTCAGCGTCGACGATGCCGCCGAGGAAACGCTCCTTCGCGCCGTCCTCGTACCAGGCGTCGGCGCCCTCAGCCCCAAACGCCTCAGCGATGCGGGCGTTGACCTCTTCATTGCGGAGGAGGAAGTCCTCATCCGTCGGCAGCGCCCCCTTCTTCGTGAAGCAGGTAAGCGGCACACCCCAGGCGCGCTGACGCGACAGCACCCAGTCTGGGCGGCTCTCCATCATCGAATGCAGGCGGTTGCGGCCGGCCTTCGGCGTCCATTTGACGTTGTCGATCTCGGTCAGCGCACGCTCACGGATTGTCGTGCCGTGCTGGTCCTGCCCGTCGCCTACCGGCTTGTCGATCGCTGCAAACCACTGGGGCGTGTTGCGATAGATGACCGGCGCTTTCGAGCGCCACGAATGCGGGTAGGAGTGGTGGATTTTGCCACGTGCCAAGAGCCCGTTCACTTCGACGAGCTTGTCGATGACGGCCTTGTTCGCGTCGCCTTCCTTGCCCTTGCGAGACAGGATGTACTTGCCGCCAAAGAAGGGCAGGTCCGCGCGGAAGCCGCCGTCGTCCATGACGTTGTAGGTGATCACTTCCTGCAGC
>JBCBFV010000142.1:0-6586 GCA_038527425.1 Pseudomonadota bacterium | reverse complement strand
GTGCCAACTGGTTCAGCAGACCGGTCTCGCCTCCCAGATGCGCGGCCCCGACCGCGACAACGATATCGCTTTCGCTGCGCGCCTCGATCCGCTCCATCCGCGCGTTCCACGCAGGCGCTTCGGCCCAGCCACCATCCATCAGGACGAGGATCGGACCGGAGCCAGCGTCCTCTGTCTCAGGGTTCAGGACAGGGCCAGCAAAGCCGATGATCGCCGCGGCCACCGCCAGCATGCGCAGCAAAAGCAGCCACCACGGCGTTTTGTCGGTTTGTGTCTCGTCATCCGTGAGGCCCAAGAGCAGGGCGACACCGGGGAACCGCCGCCGGATGGGCGCGGGCGGCACGGCTCGCAAAAGGATCCAGAGGATCGGCAGCGCAGCAAGCGTGACCAGCAACAGCGGGGCCGCAAAGCCCAAGGGGCCGATCGTCCACATCAGTGCCGCTCCATCGCGCCGTAGAGCCAGAGCAGCGCCGGTTGCGCGGATTGGTCGGTGTGATGGACGTGGAACTGCCAGCCCGCTGCGCGTGCCCAGCCCTGCAATAGATCTTTGCGGGCGGCGAGGCGGTCAAGATAGCGGTCTTTCAGCTCTCCAGCTTTCAGCGTCTCATGGAGGACGCCGCCGCCCATAGATTCAAAGATCGTGCGGCCATCGTAAGGGAAGGCCTCTTCTTCCGGGTCGAGCACCATCAGAAGAGCGCCCCCCACATTGCGGTCGGCCGCCTTCTGAAGCGCAGCTTCCACCGGGGCAGGATCGCCCATGAAGTCAGACACAAAGAGCGCTCGAGAATGCGGAAGCATGCCGCGCGCCTCGGGCTCCCCGAAATCGGGGCTGTCGTCGGGTAGCGAGAACGCGGCGGCGAGCCGTTCGATCTGGTGCTCCCCTGCCCTCGGAGGCAGCG
This sequence comes from Pseudomonadota bacterium, assembly GCA_038527425.1. GTDB lineage: Bacteria > Pseudomonadota > Alphaproteobacteria > Rhodobacterales > Rhodobacteraceae > Shimia_B. The sequence continues at coordinate 5,687 of JBCBFV010000142.1, read as the reverse complement.
AGAAGCCGGTAAGTCCCACGCGCTCTCCACCCCGCAGGAGAAGGATCGACATCGCCAAAGACAGGAGCTTCGCGCGATCGGATTTCGTCACCCCGTGGGAGGTGAATTGCATGGAGGCCGCGTGGTCGACCCAGAGGATCACGGATTGGGCGATCTGCCACTCCCGCTCGCGCACGAACTCAGTGTCAGCCATGGCGGAGCGTCGCCAGTCGATCATCCGGGCCGCATCGCCCACCTGGGCAGGGCGGTATTGCCAGAAGTCGTCACCCGTGCCCGCGCGGCGGCGACCGTGGTCACCGAGGAGCACCGTTGACGCGAGCTGTTCGGCCGCGGCCAGTAGGCGCGGGAATGGCGCAGCTAGCGTCTCGGCGTCAGCGCGGAGGGTGAGCGGGTCGCTCACGCAGCGGCCTCAACACGGGTTACCTGTTCGACGACCGTGTCGATAATGGCGCCGAGGTCCTCACCACGCGCACGCGCGCTGAAGCTCAGCGCCATGCGGTGCGACAGGACGGGTTTCGCCATGGAGATCACATCTTCCATCGACGGCGCGAGACGGCCCTTGAGCAAGGCCTCCGCGCGCACGGTCAGCATCAAGGCCTGCGCGGCACGTGGGCCGGGGCCCCAAGAGACGTTGTCGCGCACGACTTGGGGCGCGTCAGGCTCCTCCGGGCGGAAGGCGCGGACGAGATCGAGGATCGCTTCCACGACTGCATCGCCCACCGGCATCCGACGCACGAGGGTTTGGGCGGCCATAAGCTCCTCGGTGGTGAAGACGTTCACAGACTCCGCTTCGCTCACACCCGTCGTGGCGATCAGGATGTCTTTCTCGGTCTGACGATCCGGATAGGGCACGTTGATCTCAACGAGGAAGCGGTCGAGCTGTGCTTCGGGCAAGGGATAGGTCCCCTCCTGCTCGATCGGGTTCTGCGTGGCCAGCACGTGGAACGGACGACCCAACGGACGGTTCGCCCCGCCCACGGTGACAGACTTTTCCTGCATCGCCTGCAAAAGCGCTGACTGCGTGCGCGGCGAGGCACGGTTGATTTCGTCAGCCATAAGAAGCTGGCAGAAGACAGGCCCCTCGATAAAGCGGAAAGAGCGCGTGCCATCGGCCGCCGTCTCCAGCACTTCAGAGCCAAGGATATCAGCAGGCATCAGGTCAGGCGTGAACTGCACGCGATTATCCTCGAGCCCCATCACAGTGCCCAGAGTATCGACAAGACGCGTCTTCCCGAGACCCGGCAAACCGATGAGCAGCGCATGGCCGCCGGAGATCAACGAGGCAAGCACCAGCTCCACCACGCGGTCTTGGCCAATGAAACGCGCCCCGATGGATGCGCGTGCCTGGGCCAGTTTCTCTCCAAGTGTCTCAATCTCGGCAACGAGGTCGATATCGTCAGTCATGGTCTCTCCTTCGCCACCGCTATATGAACCAACCTAACCTTCGATGCAGGAATGGCAAAAAGCATGAGCGGACAAAACATCGTGAAACCCTCGGCAGACAGCATCGCTGCCTCAGCGCAGGCAGCACGCAAGAAAAAGGGGCATCCGCCGGTTCATCTGTGGAACCCGCCGTTCTGCGGTGATCTCGATATGGAAATCCGCCGCGATGGTACCTGGTTTTACCTGGGAACGCCCATTGGTCGGCCCGGTCTCGTGAAGCTTTTTTCGTCCATTTTGAAGAAAGAGGATGGGAAGTATTTCCTCGTCACGCCAGTGGAAAAGGTGGGCATCCGGGTCGAAGACGCACCCTTTGTGGCGCAGGACTTCACCGCCACGGGCGAAGGCCAAGATCAGGTGATCACCTTCACCACTCATGTCGACGACAGCGCAGTCGCCGGGCCCGACAATCCGATCCGCGTGGTGCGCGACCCCGAGACCGGCGAACCTTCGCCCTATATCCTGATGCGCGCGAATCTTGAGGCGCTCATCGATCGCAAAAGCTTTTATCGCCTCGTGGATCTTGGGGTAGAGCATGAGGGCTGGTTCGGTGTCTGGTCCTCTGGGCAGTTTTTCCCCATCATCCCAGCTGATGAACTGGAGCTCTAGGGATGCCCAAATTCTGCGCCAACCTCACCTGGCTCTTTAAGGAGCTGCCGATGATCGAACGCGTGCGCGCGGCGTCAGAGGCAGGCTTTCCAGCGGTCGAGATCCTCTTTCCCTATGACGTGAATGCGCAGGAGCTGCGCGACGCCTGCGTGATCCACGGGGTGAAGATGGCGCTGATCAATTCGCCGCCGCCGAACTACACCGGGGGGGAGCAAGGCTGGGCCGCCGTGCCTGAGCTTGAGAGCCGTTTCCGGCGCGACTGGGCGCGCGTGATGCGCTACGCGGGCGTGCTGAAGCCCCAGATGCTCCACATCATGTCTGGTGTCGCGGAGGGACCTGAAGCGGAAGCCTGCTTTATCGGCAATCTGCAATGGGCCTGCGCGGAGGCGAAGGGCTTGCCGATCACCATCGAGGTGATCAACCGCAACACCATGCCCGGCTACTTCCTGCACGACTATGATCAGGCCGCGCGGATCATCGAGGCCGTGGGCGCGCCCAACCTGGCGCTCCAATTTGATACGTTCCACGCCCACCAGATCACCGGCGACGCCATGGCCGTGTGGGAGGCGCATTCGTCCCTCGTCGGCCATATCCAGGTTGGCAACGGCGACGACCGTCACGAACCTACTGCCGCCCCCTTCGATCACCCGGCCTTCTTCAAGCGCCTCGACGCTGAACGCTACAAAGGTTGGGTTTCTGGCGAATATGAGCCCAAGGCGACCACGCAAGAAGGGCTGCGCTGGATCCGCTGATGCGTCGCCATGAGATCGATGCAGACTATGCCGCTGACGCGCCGCTGCTCAGGCAAGCGTGGCGGAAGCTCGATCTTGGCCTCTGGCTGTCTCCGGTCGCGCGCCATCTGCGCCCCGCTCCCGGATCGCGTGTCCTTGATGTCGGCGCGGGCGCTGGGCAACTGGCGGCATGGTTTCAGGAGCGCGGCTACCGCGTGACCGCGGTGGAGCCTGTGTCCGCTCTTTGGGATATCGAGGGACTCGCGCCGGTCTCAGACTACTTGCCGCGTTTGTCGCGGGTAAGCGGATCCTTCGCGCTGATCACCTGTGTCGGGGTACTGCATCACCTCCCACCGGGTGGCCAACGCGCCGCCCTCAGCCGCATGGCCGCGCTGCTGCACCCCGGGGGAAAGCTTGTCATCGGGGCGCGTCATGGGCCGGGGCCGCGACCTCTCTGGCCGATCCGCGCGCATGAACTCGTCCACCCCTCGCTGTGCCAAGTGGCCAAAACCCGGAAAATGTCGATCCAGCCGGCCAACCGCACAGCACATGTGCGCTGGACATGGATCGTTTCCCAGAAGCGTGAATTGCAGCGCCCCGACGCGGAGTATAGGGCGGCCCCATGATACCGCCCCGTCTTGCCCCCGTTGTGTTCGGCCTGATCCTCTCTGGCCTGATGTCGTTCCTTGTTTCGGGCGTGTCGACGTACAGAGCGTTGGGAATGATCGAAGGCTTCTTTGGGGTCTGGATGGGGAATTGGTCGTTCTCTTGGGCCGTCGCCTTCCCGACCGTGCTGATCGTTGCGCCCATCGCGCGGCGCATCGTGGCCCGATTTACGGCGAGCGCCTAGCTGGCGATAACGCCGGGTCTTCTTCGCCCAACAGAGCCATTGCGCCCAAACGGCCAAGCTCGTCCGAGCACTTTGCCCCCCGCCCGTTCCCAGCTGTGGCCACACAGGTCGCTTCGTCCAGACGCCCGATAAAGGGCAGCTCATCAGGTGAATACATCGTCACGCAAGGCTTCCAATGCGTGGACAGAACCTCAGCGCCGGGTACGAGCGCCCGGAACGTGGCCTCTAGTGCCTCAGCGGCCGCCGCGTCGCCCCCGCTTTTGTACCACGCACGCATCTCCTCCTCGGTGTGGAGGGGCGCGTCGTGCGGCCCGCCGCCGATCTTGAAGTAGTACTTGCCGTCGGCGTAGCGGATGGGCGGCAGAAGATAGATGTCGATCTCCACCCCATTGGCGAAGATGAGCGATGGAAGCTCGGGCATGGGACCTGCGACCTCGAAGAAGGTGACCGTTCGGCCTTGCACGTTAAGCGGGAGATCAAGATGGGGCGCGCCAAAGCCGCCTGCCGACCAGAGCACTTGGTCAAATTGGTGCACACCTTTGTCGGTTGTCACCGTGCCGCCATCGGTGTGCCGCACCACCTCTTCAAGCCGTTTGCACCCCAGAGCTGCCGCCGCACGCTGTTGAGCTGCCACGTGGCGCCGCGGACTAATATGCCCAGCCTCCTTGGCTTCGTGGAGCACACCATAGCCGTCGGGCACGACGTATCCGAACCTGTTCCGCACCGCGCTCGGCTTCAACTCCACGAAGGAGGTCCCGCCTTTGCGCCCCTCCTCGGCCGCGTCGCTCATATCTGGCCCCGCCATGATGCCGCCCACTTCGTCGAAGAAGCGGATGCCAGAGGCGGCCTCGATCTCAGCGTAACGCGCAATGGAGGCGCGGCTTGCCTGCGCCCAGAACGGCATGGAATCGAGGCACCGCGTGATGCGGCCCTCATCATAGTGGCTGGCGAATACACCCTCGTGAGAGGCCCAGTCATCTGGTTCGCCCGGGCCAATCAGCGTGACGTCATGGCCCATCAGCGCCAAATGGCGCGCTGCGGCTGATCCAATGAGGCCAGCGCCAAGGACGGCAATTCGAGAGCTTCCAGGTTCCATGAAAGCACCTCACCACGCGCCAGCGCAGAGCACAACGGGCCAGATTGTCAGGGGGGGTAACGGGGCGGCGCGGTTGTCACCGCGCCTGCCCGGAAAGACAACGGATCAGTTGTCCTCGTCGTCGTCGTCATCCCCGCCGGAAGGCAGGTTGAAGAAGCTGTCTGCGTCCGGCACGTCTGCATCGCGCGGATCATCATCGTCATCCGTGTCGGTGAGCGTGAACGTCTCAAGACCGCTGATCGCCGTCGGGATCTTGGGCTCTGCTTCCATCTCGAGGCTCTGCTCGGTGGAGACGAGCTTGCGACGCTCATCATCAGACATCGCCGTGCCATCAGCGGCGCGCTTGGCGTTGGCTTTCTGAACAGCCGCGTCAAGCTCGGTCTGCTTACACAGGCCCAGCGCAACTGGGTCGATCGGCTGGATGTTGGAGATGTTCCAGTGCGTACGCTCGCGGATCGCCTGAATGGTGGGCTTTGTCGTGCCGACAAGTTTGCCAATTTGACCGTCGGTCAGTTCCGGGTGGAATTTCACGAGCCACAGGATCGAGGCCGGGCGGTCCTGACGCTTGGAGAGCGGCGTGTAGCGCGGGCCACGGCGCTTCTCTTCGCCCTGAGCGGCGGCATAGTACTTCAGCTTGAGCTTGTGCGCCGGGTCTTTCTCCGCAGCGTCGATCTCTTCCTGGGTCAGCTGGTTGTTGGCGATGGGGTCAAAGCCCTTCACGCCTGCGGCCACGTCACCATCCGCGATGCCCTGAACCTCGAGCTCGTGCAGCCCGACGAAATCCGCGATTTGCTTGAAGCTCATCGTCGTGTTGTCCACCAGCCAAACGGCGGTGGCTTTCGCCATGATCGGTTTACCTTCGGCCATCACTGCCTCCGTAGTGCATATCTATCCTGTCGCCTGAAACGGCGGTTCCGGAGCCGGAACCGGTTACCTTGTGGGGGAACTTGCCGAGGATATA
>JBCBFV010000141.1:0-6624 GCA_038527425.1 Pseudomonadota bacterium | reverse complement strand
CTTGGGGTCGGACGTGCCCATGACCTTGATCGCGTCGGCGATCTTGTCGGCCAGCACGTTCAGCAGGATCTCCGAGTCGCTGTCGGTACGCAGGTGGCGGGAATACTTGCCCTGCACCTTGGCGCGCTGTTCGGCGGTGTTCGTGATGTTGCCGTTGTGGACGAGCGTGATGCCGTAAGGTGCGTTCACAAAAAACGGCTGTGCCTCGGCGGCGCTCAACGAGCCCGCGGTGGGGTAGCGGCAATGGCCGATCCCGATACGGCCCTGCAGGACTTCGGCATCCTCGGTACGGAAGACGTCTTTGACGAGGCCGTTGGCTTTGCGCTCCCGAAAGAACTCCCCGTCATGGGTGACCATGCCCGAGGCGTCCTGCCCGCGATGTTGCAACATGATGAGGCCATCATAGAGCTGTGGGAAGACTGAGTCAGACTGGCTGGCGATCCCGAGAATTCCGCACATGGAAAAGCTCCGTTCGAGTGGCTTGGCGGTCCCTTAACGCAGCTTCGTCAGAAAAGACAGAGGCCGATCCGCACAGTTGCAACATTCCTGTTACATCCCCCATCAGCAGCGACTTGCCGATGCCCCGAGGGAATCTTGGTTATCGAGTTTTCGTGCCCGCCAACATGCGCTAGGCGGCGCCCCTCGAAGTAACTCAGATGGACGCGATGACCACTCCTAATGCGGCTGCGGCTGCCACGAGCGAAGATGCACTGCCGGGCCGTGGGCTCAGGCTGTTGGGCACGATGGGCACGAGCGCGTCGCCGGAGGCGCTATTGCTGCTCGGGGGCGATGTGCTTCAGGTATCGCCCGGCGATCGCGCGGGCCGCGCAAAGGTGCTGGCCATTGAGCCGGGTCGCGTGATCCTCGAGGTGAATGGCGAAAGTCGCGCGCTCGAGGTCGTCGGCTAATGCGCACGCTCTCTTGACGCCCGGCGCCGAAAGCGCCACTGGGCGCGCCATGACAGAGAAACCCGTTGCCCTCATCACCGGCGCCTCCCGCGGCCTCGGTGCAGCCCTCGCCGAAGAACTCGCTGCCACGCATCATGTCGTGGCGGTTGCGCGGACGATTGGGGCGCTTGAAGAGCTCGATGATCGCATCAAGGCCAAGGGCGGAGAAGCAACGCTTGCGCCTATGGATGTCCGCGAAGACAAGGCCATGCAGGTGCTCTGCCGGTCGATCCATGATCGCTGGGGCGCCGTGAACGTCTGGGCGCACACGGCGATACACGCGGCCCCGCTCGCGCCTGCGCCGATGATCAACACGAAGGACTGGTCACTGTCGGTGGAGATCAATCAGAACGCCACACAGCGCCTGATCTCCTACGTGGCGCCTCTGTTGGGTGAAGCTGGCACTGCGCTTTTCTTTGATGACACGCTACCGGGCGAAAAGTTCTCCGCTGCCTATGGCGCGACGAAAGCGGCGCAGATGTCCCTCGTGCGCGCTTGGGCGAAAGAAACCGAGCGTACCGGCCCCCGCGTCATCATCGAGAGCCCGGCCCCCATGCCCACGGCGCTCCGCGCGCGCTTCTATCCCGGTGAAAACCGCGACGGCTTGGCGGACACCGCCGATGTTGCGCGCGCTGCCGTAGCCGCGCTGAAGGGTCACTAACCCCTACGCAGCCGCCGCTGCCGTTTCCTGAATGCGCTGCACCATGGCGCGCAGCCCGTTTGAGCGTTGCGCGCTCAGGTGTTCGGTCAGGTTCAGGCGACCAAGCTCCGCCACCACATCGACGCCCTGCGCCTCGGCAGGCGTGCGCCCGTTGTAGAGCGCGAGCAGGATCGCGATCAGCCCTTTGACGATCATCGCATCGCTGTCGCCCTGAAACTGAAGCGTTTCGCCCTCGGACGCGTGAAGCCAGACCTGGCTCGCACAGCCCTCCACCTTGGTGGCCGGCACCTTCAGCGCCTCGGGCATCTCGGGCATATCACGGCCCATCTCGATCACGTGGCGATAGCGATCTTCCCAATCATCGAGAAACTCGAAGGTTTCCACGATCTCTTCAAACTCGGCCTGTGCCATTCCTGTCTCCGAATTGATCCAGCCTTTTCAGACCGGAGCCTTTGGGCTAGGCACATAATCGGAGAACGGGGAGAGGCCAACATGTTGCGCACCATTTCACTTCTGGCGCTCGTGGTTCTAACAGCCAGCGGCTGCGCGCGGGTGTCAGAGAGCCGGTTCAACCCGCTTAACTGGTGGGGCAGCAGCGAACCCACACAGATCGATCCTGCCACCGGGCAGCCTGTGATCGACCGCTCGAACATCCGACCTCTCGTGCCAGCGTCCCGCGTCAGGCAAACCGTGGATGCGCGCCCGCTCGTGGCTGAAGTCACGCAACTTGAGATCACTCCGACGATTGGCGGCGTTATCGTGCGCGCGTCAGGCCGCGCCGCGACGGCAGGCACCTACTCGGCCGAGCTGACGCTTCGGGAAGCCTCAAACGAAGGTCTTTTCCTTGACCTACGCGCCTTCCAGCAAACAGGCGCAGGCGCAGGCAACGTCACTGTGGCGCGCTTTGTGTCTGACGCCGATCTCGGCGGCGCGCGCACGATCACCGTACGCGGCCAAACCAACAGCTTGAGCCGCCGCCGCTAAACAACGGGAGCATTCCCATGAAACGCGCGATCCTTTTTCTCATCACACACGGGATTGCGCTGGCCATCGGGTTTGCGGGCGGCATTTATTTTCTGCCGATCCTGACCGCCCCGCCCTCGCCTGATAGCGCAATGCTCGAAGAAGAGGCTCGCGCGGCTGTCTATTCGGTGGAATTAACGCGCGATGCGCCGGGCAATGACCGCCTGCATTGGGGCGAAGGCACGATCTCCATCACACCCGAACGCATCGTGCACGAGGGCCGACTGGCCCCTGGCCCCGACTACCGCGTGTATCTCGTCCCCGGCCCCGTGGGTCATGAAGACGACTTCGAACCACTCAAAGCCGCCTCACGCGAAGTGGGCGCTGTCAAAAGCTTTGGGGGCTTCCTGATCGATCTGCCCGAGGACGTCGATATCGAGGCCTACAACACAGTGCTCGTCTGGTGCGAAGCCTTCGGCGAATACATCACCGCCGCGAACTATCGCTAAAGCGCCACCAGCTTCACGCGCTGACCTTTGACGGCGAGGCCCATGGAGCCTTCGCAGAGCTTGATCGCGTCTGCGCCAAAGACTTCCTTCCGCCACCCCTTGAGGGCCGGAAGATCACGCTCACCCGCTGCAATGGCATCGAGATCGGCAACGGTGGCAATGAGCTTCTGCGCCACATTCTCCTCATCGGCCTTGGCCTTCAGGAGCACACGCAGCAAATCTGCCAGCGCCGGGTTCACCTGAAGTTTCTCGCGGGAGCGATCGATTTTGGGCATGTCCTCAGGCGCGATTTTCCCGGCGCGGTCAATCGCCGCGAGAATACCGTCAGCGATGTCGCCCTTGCGCGCTTCCCGCAAAAGCAGACGCGAGCGACCGAGGTCTTTCATGTTCTTGGGCTTGGTCGAGGCAAGCTCCACCAGCGCATCATCCTTGAACACGCGTGACCGCGGGACGTTGCGATCTTGGGCGAAACCCTCACGGAACTCAGCGAGCTCTTTGACATAGGCCATGAACTTGCCGGAGTTCGTGCGTGTTTTCACACGTTTCCAGGCCTCTGAGGGCACGATCTCGTAGGTGCCAGGATCGGTGAGGATAGACAGCTCCTCCTGCACCCAACGGGCACGGTCGGTGCGATCGAGCTCGGCACCGAGGTGTTCGTAGATCTGACGAAGATGCGTGACGTCGGCTAAAGCGTACGTCTTTTGCGCATCTGTCAGCGGGCGACGCGACCAATCGGTAAAGCGCGATGACTTATCGAGCCCTTCCTTGGCGATCTTGCGCACGAGGGTCTCGTAGCCCACCTGCTCGCCAAAGCCGCACACCATGGCCGCCACTTGCGTGTCAAAGAGCGGCAGCGGGAAGACCCCGAATTCGAGCCAGAAGATCTCCAAGTCCTGACGCGCCGCGTGGAAAACCTTGATGACACTCTGGTCACGGAAAAGATCAAGGAGAGGATCGAGGCTCAGCTCCTCGGCCAACGGGTCCACGAGGACGGCCGCATCAGGTGCGCCGGGATGGGCCACCTGCACGAGGCAAAGCTTGGAATAATAGGTCCGCTCCCGCAGGAACTCAGTATCGACGGTGACGTAAGGCTGGGTGCTCGCCTCTTTACAGAAGGCTGCCAGTTCGTCGGTCGTCGTTATTGTTTTCATCGCGGTTCGGACTCGCGTCGCCTCAAGATTTGGGCGCTTTTAGAGCCGCGCGGCGCGGATTGAAAGGCCCCGTCACGTAGCGTTTAAGATGACGGGTGTGCGGTCCCCGGCTGCAAAGCGCCTCAAGACGGCTGGATAGAGCTTGTGTTCCTCCACCAGAACGCGTGCGGCGAGTGTCTCAGGCGTATCATCTTCGCCAACAAACACCCTCGCTTGCCCCAAAATCGGACCGGCATCGAGCTCCGGAATCACCTCGTGAACCGTACAGCCATGCTCAGCGTCGCCGGCATCCAACGCCCGCTGATGCGTGTGGAGACCGCGGTACTTGGGCAAGAGCGACGGGTGGATGTTGAGCATTCGCCCCTCCCACGGGGCGATGAACCCTGCGGTGAGCACGCGCATGAATCCAGCAAGGCACAGAATATCGGCCTCATAGGGCGCAATCAGCTGCTGGATCTCGGCCTCAAAGGCCTCGCGGTCCCCTTTAAAGGGACGGTGGTCGAGCACCTCTGTCGCCACGCCCCGGGCTTTGGCCTTCGCGAGCACGCCCGCTGTCGCATCGTTCGTGAAAACCAGACAGGGCCGCGCCGGGAAGTCGCCTTCCATGGCGGCCATCAGCGCCTCCACGTTCGAGCCCCCGCCCGAGGCGAAGAGGGCAACGCGTTTCACGCTGTGAGGCTCCCGGCGTAGCGGACGCCCTCACCTGCCGTGACACGCCCGATCTCAAAAACGGTCTCGCCAGCAGCTTCCAGAGCCGCACGAGCGCCTTCGGGGTCAGGCGTGACCACGATCATGCCGATACCAGCGTTGAACGTCTTCAGAAGCTCGGCCTCGGCCATGGCGCCTTGATCGGACAGCCACCCGAAGACCGGCGGCAGGTCCCACGAAGACAAGTCGATGTCTGCGCCCAGCCCTTCCGGCAGCACACGCGGCAGGTTCTCTGTGAGACCACCGCCGGTAATATGGGCCAACGCGTGAACCTCGGTTGCGGACATCGCCGCCAGCAGGGATTTCACATAAAGGCGCGTGGGCGCGAGCAGCACCTGCCCCATAGTGCCTTGCGCGAAGGGGCACGGATCGTCCCATCCAAGGCCGGAGCGCTCCACAATTTTGCGGACGAGCGAGTAACCATTCGAATGCACGCCGTCTGATGCAAGCCCGAGAAGCACATCGCCTTCGCTGACGCCAACGGGCAAATGCTCGCCGCGCTCCATGGCGCCGACGGCAAAGCCCGCGAGATCATAATCACCCGCCGCATACATGCCCGGCATTTCGGCCGTCTCCCCGCCGATCAGCGCGCATCCGGCGCGGGCGCAGCCCTCGGCGATACCTTCAACGACAGTCGCGGCTGCGTCGACATCGAGCGCGCCGGTGGCGAAGTAATCGAGGAAGAAGAGAGGCTCAGCGCCCTGGCAGACCAAGTCGTTGACGCACATGGCCACAAGGTCGATGCCCACCGTGGCATGGTTCCCTGTATCGATGGCGATCTTGAGCTTGGTGCCTACGCCGTCAGTCGCTGCCACCAGAACCGGATCTTTGAAACCTGCGTCTTTGAGATCAAACAACGCGCCGAAACCGCCAAGCCCGGCCATCACGCCCGAACGCGAGGTGCGCGCGGCTGCTGGCTTGATCCGTTCGACCAACGCGTTGCCCGCGTCGATATCAACGCCGGTCTCGGCATAGGTGATGGGGTTTTTCGTCATGGCAGTCCCTCCGCTGCGCGCCGCCTAGCAGGCGCGGCCGCGAAGGCCAAGCGTCATAGCCGCATCCGCGCCCCAAACCAGATCATCACCCGTATGGTGACGAGCCAGATGGCCGCAAAAAGCACAAAGGGCAGCACGAGCGACGGCAACGCGGCCACAAGCTCCCCCAACATGCCGGCGCTGGCGAAACCGCCGATCATCACAAGGATGAAGAGAGCCCCGCCCAAAGCGAAATACGCCAGTGTAAGGGAAAGGCCGGTCTGCATATCCGGCCCACTCTTCGCGACCCGCGCATATTCACGCCCGCCATCAAATGAAGCCACGACGATTGGGAGCATCGAGAGAACAAGCGGCGGCGGCGCGCCCGTCACCAAAAGCAATGCGAGACCAAGCAAGGTGACCAGCACCATCGCCGCAAGCATCACCCAGAAGAACCGGGTCAGAAGCAGTCCCATATGCTCCATATTGTGCATCCCTCCTGCCTCGGCGGGTTCGTTGCCCGCCACTGCCTGCTCGATGCCCCAAGCTAGCAGACTCAATCGCTTGACGCTATCGGCGCGGCATCCTACCCCAAGCGTGCTGGGCCTGTAGCTCAATTGGTTAGAGCAGAGCGCTCATAACGCTTTGGTTGCGGGTTCAAGTCCTGCCGGGCCTACCAGCCATCCCTACCCGGCTTATCTTGCCAGAACG
>JBCBFV010000140.1:0-6656 GCA_038527425.1 Pseudomonadota bacterium | reverse complement strand
CGCAGGACTGGGCGGGCTCCGCGCAGTTTGACCGGGCCGAGGATCACTGGCCCCGCCGCTGGGCAGAGGAATATCTGAACTTCGCCGGGGGTGAGATGCGCCCGTGGCTTCACGCCATGGGGATGCGTTGGTTCCCGGTCGTGGGCTGGGCGGAACGGGGCGGCTCATTCTCGGACGGGCACGGCAATTCCGTCCCGCGCTTTCACATCACTTGGGGCACGGGGCCCGGCGTGCTGAAACCCTTCGTGGACCGCTGCGCCGCCCATGAGGAGGCAGGCCTTCTGACCTACGCTTTCCGCCATCAGGTGGACCGGATCGAGATGCAGGACGGCCGCGCGGTGGGTGTCTCCGGCGTGACACTGGCGGACGATCCTGCCGAGCGGGGGCAGAAGACCAACCGCGATGCCACCGGCGATTTCCGCTTTGAAGCCCCCTCCGTCATCGTCACCTCCGGCGGGATCGGCGGCAATTTCGAGATGGTGCGCAAGTCTTGGCCCGTGGAGCGTCTGGGCCAGCCGCCCGAAGGCATGGTCTCCGGCGTGCCGGCCCATGTGGACGGGCGCATGCTCGGCATCTCGGAAGCAGCGGGCGCGCGCCAGATCAACAACGACCGCATGTGGCACTACACGGAAGGCGTGAAGAACTGGGATCCGATCTGGCCCAACCACGGCATCCGCATCCTGCCGGGGCCGTCCTCCATGTGGTTCTCTGCCACCGGGGATCGGCTAAAGCCCCCCGCGCTGCCGGGCTTTGACAGCCAAGGCACGCTGAAAGAGATCCTGTCGACCGGCTACAGCTACAGCTGGTTCGTGCTGACCCAGCAGATCATCAAGAAAGAGTTCGCGCTGTCGGGCTCCGAGCAGAACCCTGATTTCACCGGCGGCTCGTGGCTCAAAGTCATCCAGGAACGCATCTTGTCCGGCAAGCGTGCGACTGGCCCGGTGGAGGCGTTCAAGGAGCGGGGGGAGGATTTCGTCGTCTCCCAAAACCTCGAAAGCCTTGTGCGTGGGATGAACCAAGTCGCAGGCGGCGGCCTCATTGATGAGGCGAAGCTGCGCGCGCAGATCGAGGCGCGCGATGCGCAGATCGACAACCCCTTCTCGAAGGACGCGCAGATCATGGCGATCCATGCGGCGCGGAACTACCGGGGCGACAAGCTGATCCGGACGGCCAAGCCGCACAAGTTCCTCGACCCCGAGAATGCGCCGCTGATCGCGGTGCGCCTCCACGTCCTCACGCGGAAAACGCTGGGTGGGCTCGAGACCGATCTGGAAGGCCGCGCCCTTGGCGCCGATGGCCAGCCCGTGCCCGGGCTTTATGCAGCGGGCGAGGTCGCGGGCTTCGGCGGCGGGGGCTACCACGGGTGGAACGCGCTTGAGGGCACTTTCCTCGGGGGCTGCATCTTCTCGGGCCGCAACGCGGGCCGTCACGCCTGATCCAGCACCCAATCGTGGAACGCCTGCGCCCCGGGCGACAGCGTCACGCCGGCAGGTTTGATGACGTGATAGGCCTCCACCCCCGGCAGGCTGATGTCGGGCAGGCAGGGCACGAGATCATAGCGCGCCTCTAGATCGAGCGTGGCGGGCGGCCGCGCCAAAGCGATCCCCCCACCCTGCGCCGCCAGCGCTAAAGCCGCCGCCGTCGCATCGACGTATGTGACACGGGCACCTTGTGGCAGGACCTCTCCCCCGAAAATCTGCGTCCAGTTCCGACGGTGGTCGGCCACCTCGATCAGGGTGTGGTTCAGCATGTCCTCAGTCGAGGTGATCTGGTCCACCACCGCACGTGGGGCCACGGGAATAATCGTCTCCCCAAAAAGCCGCGTCGCGTCCGTTCCCGGTGGCGGCGGGCCGAAGGCGATCCAGAGCGGCGTGTCGCGGGGCGGAAGCTCAGGCCGACGCATGAGGGAATAGAGCTCCAGCATCACACTCGGATGCGCGGCCTGAAACGCAGGCAGGCGCGGCGCGAGCCAGCCCATGGAAAGCGTCAGCGAGATCCCCACCTTGATCGGCGCGCCGCCCGGAGTCGCGATATGTGAGGCCGCTGCTTCAATCCGGCCCAGCGCATCGCCCACCACGGCCAGAAGCCCGCGCCCCGCCTCGGTCAGCGACACGCCGGACGCGGCTCGCTCAAACAGCGCGCGGCCCAGATGCTCCTCCAACGCCCGGATCTGCTGGCTCACCGCCGGGGGCGACATGTGCAGAAGCTCGGAGGCGCGCGCAAAACTGCCCGTCCTCGCGGCGGCCTCAAAGACGCGAAGCCAGTTTAGGGAGGGGATGCGATCGGCCATCTAAAGAGGGTAAGCTCAGCTTATGCTGGTGGGCAAGAGACACGACTTCTCCCCCGCCGCCGTCTGGCTATGGTGCGGCCAAACGCAGGGAGGAAGATGCGATGCTAGACGATACCTCAAGCTATCTCGCCGATTACCGCGCCAATGGCTTTGTCTCGGGCTTACCCGTCTTTTCGACTAACGAGGTTGCCCGCCTGCGCGGGGCAATCGAGGCCCTTGAAGCCGAACATACCGAGGGCGCGGGCGGCTACGACCTCGCCCAGTTCTTCCGCGTGAATGGCCACGTGGTGATCCCGCTCCTGGCCGAGGCCGCGCGGACGCCTGCGGTCCTTGATGCCGTTGAAGGGATTCTGGGCCCGAACCTTCTGGCCTGGTCGGTGGAGCTCTTCATCAAAGAACCCGGCTCCAACAAGACCGTCTCCTGGCACCAGGACATCACCTATTGGGGCATGGGGGAGACGGACGACGAGGTCACCGCCTGGATCGCGCTTAGCGATGTGAGCGTGAAAGCCGGTTGCATGCGTTTTATCCCAGGTTCCCACAAGGGAGGGATCGTGGACCACGAGGACACGTTCTCCGAAGACAACCTGCTCAGCCGCGGGCAGGAGATCGGCGGCATCGATGAGAGCCAAGCGGTGCATGGACCGCTGAAGCCCGGTGAGATGTCGCTCCACCACGGGCGCTGCTTCCATGCCTCTGGTGCCAATGGGTCGGACGATCGCCGGATCGGCCTCGCCATTCGCTACGTGACACCAGAAGTCCGCGACCACGCACCCGGCCGCGATTGGGCGATGCCCGTGCGCGGTGAGGCCCCCGCAGGGGGCTGGAGCTGCATCGCCGGGCCACGGGGGCTTTTCCACGCCGCCGATCTCGCGTTGTATGACCGCATCCTCGAAGGCCAGTCGGCGACACTCGCCGCCGGGGCCGAGCAGGACGTGGGCATGTACGGAGGCACCAAGGCATGAGCGAGACAGTCAGCTTCACCGCCATGAAAGACGGCACCAAGGAAGATTACGAGATGCTGGAGCGTCTCGAGAAACCCTTCCTCGCTCTTACCGCCGACCGTGTGCTCGACGAACTGCGTCGCGCGGGGGAAGCGACGCTCGAGGGCTACAAGATCACGCGGCTGGAGCACGGGCTGCAATCAGGCACCCGGGCGATACGCGCCGGTGCGGATATCGACTGGGTTGTGGGCGCGCTTCTCCATGATGTGGGCGACGGCCTCGCACCTCAGAACCACGACCGGATGTCGGCGGAAGTGATCCGCCCCTTCGTGCGGTGGGAGGTTTCCTGGACCGTCGAACACCACGGCATCTTCCAAACGCTCTATTACGGCCACCACTACGGCTGGGACCGCAACGCGCGGGATCAGTACCGCGATCACCCGCTCTTCGATACCTGCGCGGCCTTCTGCGAGGCGTGGGACCAATCCTCCTTCGATCCGGATTACAAATCCGAGAGCCTCGAATTCTTCGAGCCCATGGTCACGGAAGTCTTCGCCCGCAAAGCCTATGACCCGGCCGTCGTGCAGGAAGGCGTGATCACGGGCCTGCCTGAGATGCTCGCCTCATGAAGCGGATCTACGACTTTGCCCGCAAACCTGCGGTGCGGAACTACACCGTCGCCGATCTGAAGGCGCTGAAGGGCTCGGGCGAACAGCTCTCCATGGCGAACCCGGCTGACAGGGACGAGATCAAGGCCTGCGCTGAGGCGGGGATCGACCTTTTCGTCGTGGGCACAGACCAGATGGAGGACGTCCGCGAACTGGCGCCTGCGATCTTCACCGGGGCAGGGTCGAGCTGGTCTCAATTCGGATCGGACGACGAGATCGTGGCCCATGCCTTCGAGGCCATGCGCCGCGGGGCGGATATGTATTACACGCTGCGCTCCTACGAAGTGATGGAGCGGATGGCGCGCGAGGGCATCCCGGTGCAGAGCCATATCGGCCTCATCCCTACCTTCTCACACCTGTGCGGCGGGCTCCGCGCCTTTGGGCGCAAGGCCGAGGAAGCCATGCAGATTTGGGAGACGCTCAAACGAATGGAGGACGTGGGCGTCTTCGCCGTTGAAGCCGAATGCATCGCTGAGGAGGTGTTGACAGCTGTCAACCAGAAGACCTCCATCGTGACCTTCTCGCTGGGCTCAGGTCCCGGGGGTGATGCGGTCTTCTCCTTCGTGGCGGATGTCTGTGGGGAGGCCTCCGAAGAGGAAAAGCCGCCCAAGCACGCCCATGCCTTTGGTAACGTCGGGCGCCTGCACAAGCAGATCCACGAGGAACGCGTGGCGGCCCTGTCGCAGTTCCACAAGGAGACGCGCGCCAAGAGCTTCCCCTTTGCCGCCACCAATATCGGCATGCACGAGGGCGAAGAGGCCAAGTTCCTCGAAGCGCTCGACGCCTGGACGCCGACCCACCAGTAAGTGCCCACGGGCCACGCAACCGTGGCCCGCAAACCCCATAATTCCTGCCTCGCAGTAAGCCCGCTATAGCGCCGAGCCCCTCGCCTGCGCTATGCAGAGGGCAAAAGAACAGGCAGCGAGCAGAAATGGCGAGCACGAGCAGCGAAGGCGACGCGACCGCGCAGGTCCTCGTCGTAGATCTGGATGGCACGCTCTTGCGCAGCGATATGCTGTACGAGAGCTTCTGGTCCGCGTTGGGCCAAAGCTGGCAGGCCCCATTTCGTGCGGCCTCGGCCCTGCAAGGCGGGCGCGCTGCGTTGAAGGCGCATCTGGCTGGGGCGTCCGAGGTTGATGCCGCTTCCCTCCCCTACAACGACGATGTCATCGCCTACGTCCGCGATTGGCGCGCAAAGGGTGGCAAGACGGCCCTCGTGACGGCCACCGACAGCGCAATCGCCGGTGAGATCGCCGCCCATTTGGACCTTTTCGATGAAGTCCACGGCTCCGACGGTGACACCAATCTGAAGGGAGAAACGAAGGCCCGGTTCCTCGTCGACCGCTTCGGGGCGGAGGGCTTTGCCTACATGGGCGATGCGACGGCTGATCTGCCGGTGTGGTCGCAGGCGGCGAAGGCCGTCACGGTGAACGCGCCGGAAACGCTCCGCCGGAACGCCGCCAAAGCCGCAGGCGAGGTGGAGCATCTAGGGACCGCTGGCACCGCGCTTCAGCCCTACCTCAAGGCCATGCGGCCCCATCAATGGCTCAAGAACCTCCTCGTGTTCCTGCCGATGCTCGCCGCGCACCAGTTCGACGGCGGCACGATCCTTGCGGCGCTGCTCGCGTTCATCTCGTTCAGCTTGGTGGCCTCGAGCGTCTATGTCCTCAATGACCTTCTCGATCTCGCCGCCGATCGCGCGCACCCGCGCAAAAGGCTCCGTCCCTTCGCGGCAGGAACCATTCCAATCGCCCATGGCACTTTCATGGCCGCCGGGCTGCTGGGCCTCGGCGCCCTGATCGCGCTTCTTGTGGGCGGGAACTTCCTGCTGTTGATGGTGGCCTACTACATGATGACGACGGCCTACTCGCTGGCGCTGAAACGGCGGCTTGTTATCGATATCTGCGTTCTGGCGGGCCTCTATACGATGCGCATTCTTGCGGGCGGCGCAGCGACGGGCCTGCCGCTTTCCGTGTGGCTTCTCGCCTTCTCAGTCTTCATCTTCCTGTCGCTGGCTGCGGTGAAGCGCCAGGCCGAGCTAATCGATGCCGCCAACCGCGGCCAGTTGGAGGCCAGCGGGCGGGGTTATCAGGTGGATGACCTGCCTATCATCTCGATGATCGCCATCGGCGCGGGCTATGTCTCGGTCCTCGTGATGACGCTCTATGTGAACTCCCCCGCGGTGCTGGAGCTTTATGGCGCGCCAGAAGCGCTTTGGGGCGTCTGCGCGATCCTGCTCTACTGGGTGACGCGGATGGTCATGAAGACCCACCGGGGCGAGATGAATGACGACCCGGTGGTCTTTGCCGTCACCGACCGCACGAGCCAGATCTGCGTAGCGACGATGTTTGCTTTCGTGGTGCTCGGCACGCTGATCTAGGGCGGCTTAGTCCATCAGGAGCTCGAAGCGCTCATCCCCGAAATCCGCGCCATTGATGCGCAGGCTGAGCCGGTGTTCGCCCGGATAGTATCGCCGCGTGGTGATCGGTTTGATGGCGTGACTTCGGGCGAGCGTGCGCGCCTCGCCGGGGGCCAGCGTGAAGGTGGTCCACTTGAAGGGCTTCGGGCTAAGCGAGCCGTCCGCCTTCTGGTGATGAACGATGTAATCCACCACGAGCTGCTGAGGCTTCTTTCCTGTGGAGCTAAGCGTCACCTCAAAGGCAAGCGCCTCGCCATAGGTCACCTTCGGCGTCTGAAGCGCGATAGACGCTGAGAGTTCCGGCAGGCGGAACCCAAAGGCCGCCAGCGCCCCTG
>JBCBFV010000139.1:0-6692 GCA_038527425.1 Pseudomonadota bacterium | reverse complement strand
CCATCGCGCGTGTTGACTGTTTCCTTGGGCGCGGTGACGCCCCAGCACTCGGTCGGCTCAGCGGCCGTGAAGACGCTCCAGTCGGTGTTGGCGGCAACGCGGTTGTCACTCGATTCCTGGGCCATGGCAGGAGCGGCAAGGACACTTGCTGCGAGGAGGGCGGTAAACGTGCGGATCATGATGAAGCCTCGTTAACTTGCGGGCCCATTGTTTGCTCTGGCCCAGCGCTTTCTTGCTCGTTACTTGAGCTTTAGCGCAGGAAGGCGCTGCGAGAAAAGCCCTGGCAGCGTCACATTTGCGAAAGTTTGCCGGGTAAGGAGCTTGGAATGGATATCGGTGCACCGCTCGTGGAAATCTGGCGTGGCGATCTGTTGGAGAGCCAGCACTCCGGTCACATCGTGATTTGCGGCCCCGATGGGCAGGTTCAAGAGGCCTGGGGCAACCCTGATCTGACGGTCTTCCCGCGCTCCTCCTGCAAGATGATCCAGGCGCTGCCGCTCCTGACCTCTGGCGCGGCTGATGCCCACGATCTGACGGCTGAACACCTCGCTCTCTCCTGCGCCTCCCACCAAGGTGCGGCGATCCATCGGGAACATGTCACGGCTTGGCTCTCTGATCTGGGTCTCGGCGAAAGCGCGCTGCGCTGCGGCCCCCAAGCTCCAGCCGATATCGAGGAGCGCGACAGGCTGATCACAGCGTCCGAGAGCCCCTGCCAGATCCACAACAACTGCTCGGGCAAACACACAGGCTTTCTGACGTTGGGCAAACATCTCGGCGCGGGACCGGAGTATCTTGAGCTCTCCCACCCTGTGCAGGTCGCGGCCCGCGAGGCTTTCGAGGAAACAACAGGCGAAGACAGCCCCACATGGGCCATCGACGGATGTTCCGCCCCGAACTTTGCCACGTCCCTGACGGGCCTCGCCCGCGCCATGGCGGCCTTCGCCACGGCCCATGAACGCGCGGATGCGGCCTCAAAGGCCATGGTGCGTTTGCGTGACGCGATGATGCTGCACCCTGATCTGGTGGCCGGTGAAACCCGCGCCTGCACGGAACTCATGCGCGCCGCCCCCGGCGTTGCATTGAAAACTGGCGCCGAAGGCGTCTTCACGGCGATTGTGCCGGAAAAGGGCTTAGGGATCGCCCTCAAGATCAGCGACGGCACCACGCGCGCCGCCGAGGCTGCGATCACCGCCCTCCTCCAACGCCTCGACCTGCTCGACCCCAAGCACCCGGCCGCCCAAAACCGCCTCGGCCCGATCACCAACTGGCGCGGCTTCGTGACCGGCCATACGACCGCCACCACCGCCCTCTCCTAAAACACCACCCTTCTTCGTGCCCCGTACTTCCGCCGGAGGCAGGCTGACCGACGAGGCAAACGCGGCGCCGGAATAACGCGCCCCGCGCGCAGCGCGCCCCCTCTGGTTCAAGCCGCAGGCGCAGAAGGGAGGCGGGCGGGCCTACCGGTTCACCACGCGCAGACCCTGATCGCGGGGATGTTGGTGGCCAACGCGGGCAGAGGCGAACTTTCGGATTGGCTCCACCTCTTCGACCCGGCGCTCTGCCTTGGCGCGCTCCCACTGCTCTGTGCGGCCTGCCTGCAGCGCTTGCCAATGGTCGCGGGCCAGACCGACTTCGCTCAGCTCGGGCCGCTCGCCCATGCCCGGCGTCAAGCGGTGGCGCAGGAAGGCGAGCGGGTGCTTGCGCAGCGTCAGGCGCATAGCGACGTAATCCTCGACCACCTCTTCGCCCTCGGTCATCTTTGGCAGATCAGGCGCGACCTCGGCAATCGCCTCATCCTCCATGTCATGGGCAAAGAGCGGGGGCGGTTTCGTCCCCACCAGCGCCTTGGCTTCCCAAAGTGCCTCGCGCCGGCTCAGCCCCATCAAATGAAACGCATCCGCCTCTGCCAAGGCCTTCACGGCCGACGGTATGATCCCCGCCCGGCGCCACACATCGCGTACGGTCTGATAGCCATTGCCCCGTGCCGCCTCGAGCCAGGTCGCATCCTCCTCGGCCATGCCCTTGAGCTGTCGAAAGCCCAGCCGTAGCGCCAGCGACCCGTCGGGCTGAGGCTCCATGATGTTGTCCCAGCTCGATGCATTCACACAGACCGGCAGCACCACGACCCCATGTTCGCGCGCATCCCGGACGATCTGCGCAGGCGCATAAAACCCCATGGGCTGCGAATTCAGCAGGGCGCACGCAAAGATGCCGGGGTGATGACGCTTCATCCAGGCAGACACATAGACAAGAAGCGCAAAGCTCGCGGCATGGGATTCAGGGAAGCCATAGCTGCCGAAGCCTTCGATCTGCGAGAAACAGCGCTGCGAAAACTCCTCGTCATAGCCATTCTCCCGCATGCCGCGCAGAAAGCGCGTCTTCAGCGCCGAGACATTGCCATGCTTTTTGAACGTGGCCAGCGCGCGCCGCAGGCGGTCGGCCTCCTCCGGCGAAAAGCCCGCGCCCACGATGGCGATCTGCATGGCTTGCTCCTGAAAGAGCGGCACGCCCAGTGTCTTGCCAAGCACCTCCCCCAAAGCGTCTGAGGGGAAGGAGACCTCCTCCTCCCCGTTCCGGCGCCGGATGAAGGGATGGACCATGTCACCCTGAATGGGCCCGGGGCGGATGATGGCGACCTGAATGGTGAGGTCATAGAACTTCTGCGGCCGCATGCGGGGCAGGAAGTTCATCTGCGCGCGGCTCTCCACCTGAAAGACGCCGAGACTGTCGGAAGCGCAGAGCATGTCATAGGTGGGTTTGTCATCTTCGGGCACGGTCGCGAGCGTCAGCCGCTCATCATGGTGCATGTCGATCAGATCGAAGGCCTTGCGGATACACGAGAGCATCCCCAGCGCCAGAATATCGACCTTCAGGATGCCAAGGCTGTCGATGTCATCTTTGTCCCAACAGATGACGGTTCGATCCTCCATGGTGGCGTTCTCGATGGGTACGAGCTCATCAAGGCGGCCTTCGGTGACGATGAACCCGCCCACATGCTGCGACAGGTGGCGGGGGAACCCGATGATCTCGTAGATCAGTGTGAGCGTCTGGATCAGGTGCTGGTCGGTGGGATCGAGCCCGATCTCCCGCATCCGTTCCGCTTCAAGCCCGGTGGCCGAGAAGAAGCCCCAGAGTTGGGAGGACATGGCCGCGATCGTATCCTCGGAGAGGCCCATGGCCGTGCCCACCTCGCGCACGGCACGTTTGCCGCGGTAGTGGATGACCGTGGCGCAGAGGCCCGCGCGGTGGCGACCGTAGCGTTCGTAGATGTGTTGGATAACCTCTTCGCGGCGTTCGTGCTCGAAATCCACGTCGATATCTGGGGGCTCATTGCGCGCTTCCGAGACGAAGCGCTCAAAGACCATCGTGCCGAGCTCTGGGCTCACCGACGTCACACCGAGGCAGTAGCACACGACCGAGTTCGCCGCCGAGCCGCGCCCTTGGCACAAGATCCCCTGCGACCGCGCGAAAGAGACGATGTCATGGACCGTGAGGAAATAAGGGTCGTATTTCAGCTTGGCGATGAGGGCGAGCTCATGCTCGAGCAGGTCTTTCACCCGCTGCGTGGCACCCTGGGGGTAGCGCCATGCGAGCCCTTCATACGCCAGCCGCCGGAGCCTGTCTGGCGGCTCTTCCCCGCCCATGATCTCCTTGGGGTATTCGTACCGCAGCTCCTCGAGGGAGAAGTTGTGGTCATGGGCCAGCTGGGCTGCGTTATCGACAGCCTCGGGATAGCTGGTGAAAAGCCGGCGCATCTCGGCCTCGCTCCGCAGGCGCTGTTCCGCATTGGCCTGCGCATCGCGCCCGAGGTTATCGACCCGAACGCCGAGCCGGATCGCGCAGAGCACATCTGTCAGCTTGCGCCTGCGCCCGTGGTGCATGACCGGCAGGGCCGAGGCCACGAG
This sequence comes from Pseudomonadota bacterium, assembly GCA_038527425.1. Lineage (GTDB taxonomy): Bacteria > Pseudomonadota > Alphaproteobacteria > Rhodobacterales > Rhodobacteraceae > Shimia_B. Next base: position 2,787 of record JBCBFV010000139.1, on the reverse strand, counting down.
CGGAAGGTCTAGAGAGGCCGCGAGCCTGGCATGGGCGCGAAAGCGGGCCGGGTCGCGGCCGTCATAGCGCGGGGCGAGCAGCAGGTGACATTGCCCGGGGAGGCGGCGGGTCAACCTCCGCACGTGTTGATGCCACCCGCTCCCGCCGCGCTGTGGGGGAGTACCTTGTGGCACGTGGAGAAGCAGCGTTAGCCCCTGCCCAAAGTCTTCGAGATCCGACAGGCCGAGGGTGCAGCTGCCCTTCTGAGCCCGCAACCGCCCCGTGGAGATCAGCCGCGTGAGATGGCCCCACCCTTGCCGATGCCGGGGCAGGGCGGTGAGCGTCAGCCCCTCTTCCAAAACGATCTTGGCTGCGGGGATCAGGCGCGGCGCATTGAAGATATCAGCGCTCGGCGGCTTGGGCAGATGTGCAGGCGCAGGCGGGCCCACGAGGCCGTGCTGATCCTCAAACTCCTGCCGCAGCCGCACATTGCGCGCGATCTCCTTGGCTTCGGTATGGGCACGCACGATGCCGGCCACACTGTTCTCATCAGCAATGGCAATGGCCGGCTGCCCCAGAAGTGCCGCGCGGCGCATGTATTCCTCCGGGTGCGAGCCCCCGGTGAGAAAGGTGAAGTTCGATGTGGCCGACAGCTCTGCGAAGGCCTGTGTCTGAGGTAGTCCGGTCATGAAGTGGCAGCTCCCTGAACGACTCGGGCTGCCATTTGTTCACATTTTGTTCTAGTTTTCCAGCCCGCTTTTGATCGGCGGAAAAACGGCTTCAGCCGGGATCAGATCAAGGGCTCCAACTCCGCCACGACCTTCTCATAAACCTCGCGCTTGAAGGGCACGATCGCGCCGGGCAGATCGGCAGGCTTCATCCACTGCCAGGAGGAGAACTCAGGCTCTTCGGTCGCGATATTCACATCCGCATCCGAGCCCCGGAAGCGCATCAGAAAATACTTCTGCTCTTGCCCCCGCCAACGGCCCTTCCACAGCTTGGAGATCAGCTCTACCGGCAGCTCGTAGCGGATCCAATTAGCGGTCTCGCCCACCACGTCCACGAGATCGGGCGACACGCCGGTTTCTTCCTCCAGCTCCCTGAGCGCCGCGGCCCGAGGCGCCTCCCCGTCATCGATGCCCCCCTGCGGCATCTGCCAGGCGGGCGAAGGGTTGTCCTTGCGCTGGCCGACGAAGACCAGCCCCTCCGCATTCACCAACATAACGCCCACGTTGCGGCGATAGGGAAGCTTTTCGATCTCTTCAGGAGACATGAGAGGTCCTCATAGAAATGGAGTGATGCAACAGGCCGAAAGGAGCCCCCGAGCGAAGCGAGGCCCCCTCATGTACAAGCCTGAAAGGCGCAGGAGGGAGGCGGGCGGGCCCGATGGCTAATCCCAGCTGGGCCCACGCAAGGTTCTACTGCTGCAGCGCGCTCAGACCCTTGAGGATGTCGATGGCGTAGGCCAGCTGATAATCCTCTTCACGCAGTTCAGCGGTCGCTTCCGCAATCGCGCGCTCTTCCTCGATCTGACGGCGCTGATCTTCGGTCAGGCTGTCGTTATCGAGCGATCCGCGAAGATCAGCTTCCGAGCGCGTGCTGCGTGCGGCCTCTTCTTCCTCAGTGGCGGCGCTACGGCGCGGCTGCTCCACGATGATGTCCGGAGAGATACCCAGCGCCTGAATGGACCTACCCGACGGCGTGTAATAGCGCGCCGTTGTCAGACGCATGGCGCCAGAGCCGCGCAGTGGCATGATCGACTGGACCGAGCCCTTACCGAAGCTCTTTGTACCCACGACGATGGCGCGCTGATGGTCCTGAAGGGCGCCCGCCACAATCTCGGAAGCCGACGCAGAGCCGCCGTTGATCAACACCACGATCGGCAGGCCATCGGCCAAATCGTCAGGCGTCGCATTGAACCGCTCGGCATCCTGCGGCTCGCGACCACGGGTGCTGACAATCTCGCCGGCTGTCAGGAACGCGTCCGAGACACGTACCGCGGAGGTCAAAAGACCGCCCGGGTTGTTGCGTAGATCGATCACCACGCCCGACACATTGTCCTTACCGCCCGCCTCTTCGATCTGCTCTGCAAGACCGTCACGCAGGTTCGGATAGGTCTGATCGTTGAAGGTCGACACACGCAGAACCACCGCGTCACCCTCGGTGCGGGTGCGCACGGCCGTCAGGCGGATCGTGTCGCGAATGATGGTAATGTCGAAGGGATCATCTTCCCCCTCACGAACCACGGTGATGATGATCTCGGAGCCCACCGGGCCGCGCATCAACTCAACCGCTTCATCGAGCGTCAGGCCCAGAAGACCCTCTCCATCGACATGTGTAATGAAGTCGCCAGCCTCGACACCGGCCTGATCCGCAGGTGTGCCGTCCATGGGCGCCACGACCTTCACGAAGCCCTCTTCCTGGGTCACTTCGATACCAAGACCGCCAAACTCACCACGCGTCTGAATGCGCATGTCTGCGGCATCATCGGGCGACAGGTAGGACGAATGTGGATCGAGCGACGTCAGCATCCCGTCGATGGCCGCCTCGATCAGATCCTCTGCGTCGACTTCCTCCACATACTGCGCACGGATGCGCTGGAAGATGTCGCCGAACAGATCGAGCTGCTCATAGACGCTCGACTGCTCCTGAGCCTGCTGAGCCAGAAGTGGCCCGGCCAGTTGCGTCGTCGTCACGCCGCCCGCGAGGATCCCGACCCCGGCAGCAAGGATGAATTTCCGCATACGTCAGTTCCTCTGCATCGCGAACCATTCCTCTGGGTCCGCGGTTTCTTCATTCTCTCAGAC
>JBCBFV010000138.1:0-6821 GCA_038527425.1 Pseudomonadota bacterium | reverse complement strand
GCAAACGCCGCGGGGGCGTGGGTGTCAGCGAAGACGGCCAAACCCTCTTCATCGCGGTCACCGGCAATGCCGTGAACTTTCACAGCTTCGGCACCCTTTTCCGCGACGCGCTGGGCACGCCCAACGCGCTCTTCACCGACGGGACCATCACCCGCCTTTTTGATCGCGCCTCAGGCCGCGCGGACCTGGGCGCTCAGATGGGCCCAATCCTCGCCATCACCCAATAGAAGGCCACCTATGGCACGCAAAAAGAAAGGTCGGCCGCTGAACGGCTGGATCGTGATCGACAAACCCGCGGGGATGACCTCCACCGCCGTCGTGAACAAGGTGAAGTGGGCGCTTGATGCGCAAAAGGCGGGGCATGCGGGCACGCTTGATCCAGCGGCCACGGGTGTGCTGGCCGTGGCGCTGGGTGAGGCAACGAAAACGGTGCCTTTCATCACGGACGCCCTCAAAGCCTACCGCTTCACCGTGAAGTGGGGCGAAGCAACGAACACCGACGACGCCGAAGGCGAGGTGATCGAGACCTCCGAGAACCGCCCCACCGAAGAGGCCATCAAAGACGCGCTCGGCGCCTTTATCGGCGACATCACCCAAGTCCCGCCGGCCTTCTCGGCGGTGAAGATCGACGGCGTCCGCGCCTACAAAAAAGCGCGGGACGGTGAAGAGGTCGAACTCGAAGCGCGCCCGCTTTGGGTCGAAGAGCTCACGCTTCTTGAATGCAGCGAAGACACGGCCGAGCTGGAGCTTGTCTGCGGCAAAGGCGGCTATGTCCGTGCCATCGCCCGCGATCTTGGCCGCGCGCTTGGGTGCTTTGGTCACGTGGTGACGCTTCGGCGCATGTGGTCAGGCCCGTTTGAAGTCGAGAATGCATTGACGTGGGAAGCGCTCGAAGCCGATGCCCGCACCGAGGCACTCGATACCTGGCTGCAACCGGTGGAGATCGGCCTCGCCGACCTGCCGGAGCTTCGCACCACCATTGAAGGCGCCACGCGTCTGCGCAACGGGAACCCCGGCTTCATCTATCCAGGTGACGCCGAGTACGGAGATGAGGCTTGGGCTTCCCTCGACGGGCGCGCCGTGGCCGTGGGCATCGTGAAAGGCGGCGAGCTGCACCCAAGCCGCGTCTTCGTGGGCTAGGCCGTGATTACCCGCACGCATACCAAGGGCGACGCGCCCTCGACGGCCGTCTACTCAGACTGCGAGCGGTATCGCTACATGCTCACCCGCGTGTGGGAGCCTGAGGGGCGCAAAGCGCTTTTCATCATGCTCAACCCCTCGACCGCGACCGAGGTCCAAAACGACCCCACCGTCGAGCGGTGCGAACGTCGATCGCGCGCGCTGGGGTTTGGGGCGTTTCGTGTCCTCAACATCTTTGCGTGGCGCGACACCGATCCCAAGAAGATGCGCGCCGCAGCCGACCCCGTGGGCGAGGCTAACGATGCCGCCATCGCTGACAGTCTGCCGTGGGCCGACCAGATCATCGCCGCGTGGGGCACCCACGGCGAACACCTGAACCGAGGGCCCCTCGTGGCTGACATGCTCCACGCCTCGCCCTACCCCATTTTTCACTTGGGTCTTTCAAAGGCTGGCCATCCTAAACACCCACTGTACATTGCCTACGACCAACAACCGCAACAGTGGATCCGTGAATGACGCAAGAAATCGACGCCCTGACCAAAGAGCTCCGCAATCTGCAGGAGCACTATGCGATGCGGACGTTGTCTTCGACCCGGCGAATGATGTTCGCGCAATTCCTACGTGGGATCGCATTTGGCCTGGGCTCTGTGCTGGGGGCCACTGTCGTGGTTTCGGCGCTTGTGTATTCGCTCAGCCAAATCGATTTCATTCCGATCCTTGGCGATTGGGCCAATGAAATCATCCAGATCATTGAGCCGCCGACCGGGGGGCAGTGACGCCGCGGCGTTAACCTTGTTTTGGCCCTTTCAGTGAATTTTTACACCTGCACCGATACTCTCCGCTGATCCGGGGTGTGGTAAGGATGGTGTACGATGTTGATGCTCGCAGGCCTGTTGGGGGTCATGCTGATGGGCGCGGCGTTCATTGGCGATTTTTCTGGCGATGATGATGAAATGGACGAGACGTCCACGGGCGAGCAGGAGAGCCAGTCCGATCTTCTCGAGGAACTTGCAGATGGTTCGGGCCTGCCTGAGTTCGAGGAGGACCCGCACCCAGAGCCCGGTCTTGCCGACGATCAAGATTACGATTTCAACGGGACTGAGGAAGACGATCGCATCATTGGCACCACTGCGGACGAGGCCATCTGGGCCGGTGCGGGCAATGACGACATTGGCGCATACGGTGGGGATGATCTGATCGAGGCCGGTGACGGCGATGACACCGCGCGCGGGGGCGATGGGGCTGACACTCTGGAAGGGGATGCGGGCGATGACGTTCTCTATGGCGATGCAGGCGCGGACGAGCTTCTTGGGGGCGAAGGCGCGGACAGCCTCTTTGGCAACAATGGGGATGACGACATCTTCGGCGAGGAAGGCGATGACTCGCTGATCGGCGGGGAAGGCCAGGACTTGCTCTCAGGTGGCGACGGGAATGACGCGCTCGAAGGCATGGCCGGTGCGGATACGCTCACAGGCGGGGACGGGATCGACACGCTCTTTGGTGGGCACGGCGATGACGTAGTGATCGGCACGATGCTCGACCAAGAGGGGGCGGACACTGATACCGCGGATTTCCTGAATGGCGGCGATGGGAATGACAGCATCTATGCCGGCGCTGGCGACACCGCCCACCTTGGCGAAGGGGATGACACCCTGTTCGTTGGCGACTGGGCCGGAGAAAACGCAGCCCTCGTGAAAGATTTTGAAGTCGGTGAAGACAAACTCGTTGTCATCTATGATGATAGCGATGGTGCGGCTCCGGTTCTGCAGCTCGTCGATGATGCCGATTTCCCGGATGTCACCTATCTTGTGGTGAATGGGCAATCCCTTCTGGCCGTAGAGGATCCCGGCGACCTGTCGCTTGCGGATGTCGAGCTCGTGGGCAAGAGCACGGTCCCTCAGACCCTTTGAGTCCCGCCGGGGCTTCACATCTACGGAGAATCTGTTACACGCCGCCAACCGCTGAAAACGCGGTGCTCCATGGGCCTTGCTGGACGACATCCCGGCTCGCGCCATTCACACCAACCTAAAGGAGACCCCGATGTCGATTACTGCAGAAGAAAAGAACCGTCTGATCAAAGAATTCGCGACGAAGGAAGGCGACACCGGCTCCCCTGAGGTGCAGGTTGCAATCCTGACGTCCCGCATCACGACGTTGACCGAGCACTTCAAGACCCACAAGAAGGACAACCACGGTCGCCGTGGCCTCCTCAAGATGGTTGCCCAGCGCCGCAAGTTGCTGGACTACACGAAGTCCAAGGACGAGGCCCGTTATCAGGACCTCATCAAGCGTCTCGGCATCCGCCGCTAAGCACGGCGCTTCTAGAATTCAAAGGCCGTGTCCCCTCGGGGGCGCGGCCTTTTTCTTTGGCCAAACGGAGCAGCATACCTAAAGGTATTGTCGTGCGAGCCAGAAACATACTACAAGGTATGGAATCACTCTAGGAACGCGCATGATCCCTTTTCTGATCGCTTCGGCCTTATCTTTCCTCTGGGCGGCAGTGCATTTGTTCGTTGGCGGGCGGGATACCGCGCTCCCGCTTCGCAATGCGCCGTTTGAGGCTGTGCCCCGCGCCACGGCATGGATGTGCTGGCACTTCGTGTCGGGGACGCTTGTCCTGATGGGGGCGTTCTTCCTAGCAGCCGCCTTTGGCGAAACGGGCCTTGGCCTGGCCGCGACCCTCCTCGCAGGCATCTTCGTCGGCATCGGCTTTTGGGCCAAAGGCCAGATGGAAGTGAGCTTTTCTGAGCTTCCGCAGGGATGGCTCTTTGTCCCCGTCGTACTGCTGGGCGCATGGGGCTTGATCGGATGAAGTCGGTACGTCTGACGCGCGAAGGCTGGCTCGAGCTTGGACTTGAGGCCCTGGCCTCCCACGGGCCCTCTGCCCTGAAGCTCGCGGAGATCTGCAAGGCAGCCGGTGTCACACGGGGTTCGTTTTACCATCACTTCATGGACCACGGTGAGTTCCTGGAAGCGATGGTGCGCCACCGTCACGCGATCGAAGCCGATGTTCTGGCCGAAGTTCTGCCAGACGGAACGGAGGCCGAGACAGCGATGGAGGCGCTCACCGACCTCGCCATCGGGCTTGATTACCGTCTTGAGCTAGGGCTGCGGGAACTAGCCCGCGTGCACCCGCCCGTCGCGCGAGCCATGGCAGATGTCGACGCCACGCGGGTCGCGATCATGTCGCCGCTCTATGCCGCGTTCTACGGCATTTCAGAGCCCGAGGCGCGTGATGCCTCCGTGCTCGAGTACGGAACATTCCTCGGCCTCATGCTCATGGATCCCGACCGGAGCGAAACCGAACAGCGCCGCCTCTACGGCGTCTACCTCTCCATGCAACGCGCCCGCTACGGCGCGCCCAAAACCTAAGTTCACACAGGAGCCAGATCATGATCCAGACCCTTCGCGTTCTTGCCAATATGGGCAGCCTGCACCGCCTTCTCCCCTTCTGGCTGGGCGGGATCGTCCTGATGGCGGTTTTCTGGACGCCGTGGTTCCTCGCCGCACTGGTCTATGGCGTGATCATGCAGTTCTTCGTGGAGTATCTGCTGCATCGCTTCCTCCTACACCGGGAGCCACCGACCGACCAAGGCACCTTCAATGAGCTCTATCGCTCGCATATCGGCCACCACGAATTCCCGAAAGATCCGGAGTTCTTCACCGGCGATGACCACTGGTACGCCGTCCGCTTTGGCCTGACCTCACTCGTGATCCACGCCCTGATCCTATGGCCCTTCGTTGGCCTGCCCATGGCAGTGATCTGGCCAGCTGTGGCGATCTTCGTGGGCTCAGTCTCGGCCTTCACCTTCTATGAATACTGCCACACGCTCGCGCATCTGAACGTCAAGAAGGGCTGGTTCGGGCGACGCGTGACCGAGAGCCATCTGCGCCACCATTTCGCCGACCATGACGCGACCTTCCACGTGAGCTTTGGCATGGGTTGGATCGATCGCCTCTTTGGCACGCCCTACGACAGGGACGCCGCCAAGGACCGCTATGACGCCCATACGATCCTTTCTATGGGGATGGACCCGGATGACTTGCGCCTCGTCACGGCGCGCAAGGCCTACGGGATCACCAAACATCCGCGCCGCAAAACCAAGGTCACACCGGCGGAGTAAGCAGCCCTTTCCGTTGCGATAGTGTCAGGTTAAGCTGACACTATGAAAGTCACGCTTCTTGGCAGCTCCGGCACGATAGGCCGCGCAGTTTCGCGCGAACTGCGGCGCGCGGGGCATAAGGTGCACGCGCCAGACCGGCAAGAACTGGCGGCGCTAGATCTGACGGGTCAGGAGGCCGTGATCTCCTGCCTCGCCTCCCGCACCGGGACGCCGAAGGATGCGTGGTTTGTCGATAATGATCTGAACGCGGGTGCCCTGAAGGCCGCGCAGTCTGCGGGCGTCAGCACATTCATCCTGCTCTCAGCCATCTGCGTGCAAAAGCCCCGCCTCGCCTTCCAGCATGCCAAGCTGGCGTTCGAGGAAAAGCTCGCCCACTCGGGGCTCAGCTACTCCATCATTCGACCCACGGCCTACTTCAAATCGATCTCCGGTCAGGCTGACCGGCTGCGGGAAGGCAAACCCTTCCTGACGTTCGGGGACGGCACGCTCACCGCATGCAAACCAATCTCGGATGAAGACCTCGCCACCTACATCGTCCGCGCGCTGAGCGACCCCGCGATGCAGAACAAGATCCTGCCCATCGGCGGCCCCGGCCCCGCGCTCACCGCGCGCGAGCAGGGGGAAATGTTGGCCGAGGCGCTTGGCGTCCCTTTCCGCACCCGATCCGTCCCACCGGGGTTCTTGAAGGTCATCGCGACCGTGCTGAGCGCTTTTGGCCTGCGGGACAAAGCTGCGCTGGCACGGATCGGGCACTACTACGCGACCGAGTCCATGCTCCTATGGGACGGCGCGAAATACGACGCGGACGCCACGCCAGAGTTCGGCTCAGACACGCTGCAGGCGCATTATCAGGCGTTGGCTCGGGGCGAGGTCATCGACGACCGCGAAGGGCACGCAGTGTTCTGAACGGCACCTCGCCGCTGATGAACTACCCATTTACCGCCCCCATCGGCTAAAACATTTCCTTTCCAGTGGAAAACCTGTATGCGCGGCGCATCTGAGACGTAGCGCTAAGGCTCTGGCGCTCGCGCAAAGGAAATAGGAGCCGGCGGGATGGGCCCGCCATTGAAACGGAGGACCCGCGACCGCGCGGGAGCGCCTCCAGACAGGATACGCAAATGTTCAACGAAGTTAAGAAATCCATCGAGTGGGGTGAGGAAACGCTCACGCTCGAAACAGGCAAGGTCGCCCGTCAGGCCGACGGCACCGTGATCGCCACGCTGGGCGAGACGTCCGTCATGGCAAACGTGACCTTCGCCAAGACGCAGAAGGAAGGCCAAAGCTTCTTCCCGCTGACCGTCCACTACCAAGAGAAATACTACGCCGCAGGCAAGATCCCTGGCGGCTTCTTCAAGCGCGAGGCGCGCCCGACCGAGAAAGAGACGCTGACTGCGCGTCTGATCGACCGTCCGATCCGCCCGCTCTTTGTGCCTGGCTTCAAAAACGAAGTGCTCGTGATGTGCACCGTGCTGAGCCACGACCTCGTCAACGATCCCGACATGGTCGCCATGATCGCGGCTTCCGCGGCGCTGACGATCTCCGGCGCGCCGTTCATGG
>JBCBFV010000137.1:0-6841 GCA_038527425.1 Pseudomonadota bacterium | reverse complement strand
CCGCGCGCCGGTAGAAGGCCACCGTTTCCGCCGGGTATTCAGCCTCCACATCGAGGATCAGCATCCGCGCGGTCAGCCACGCGACCCGCGTCATCAAAAGCTCCGCGCCTGCGCGCTGGAGCCGCCCCGCAAGGCCCACGTGATCGGGATGGTGATGGGTGCAGATGAGCCGCGAGATAGGCTTGCCCTGAAGCGGGCCTTCGACCAACGCATCCCATGCCTCAAGCCCCTTCGGCCAGCGCATGCCCGCATCCACCAGCGTCCAGCTGTCACCCTCATCAAAGGCGTAGAGGTTCACATGGTCGAGCGCCATTGGCAGCGGAAACCGCAGCCAAAGCACACCGGGCGCAACCTCGATCCCAGCACCAAAGTCTGGCGCCTCGTAGGGGTAGCTCAACAGAGCGGCTTCTGCATGACGGTCAGCCATAGTTTCTTCCAGTGCCGTTATTTGCCCAGATCAAGCTGCCGGAAGAAGTTGCACCGCACGTCAGCGACATAGGCGCTGCCGGTCGGGAGAAACTTCACCTGAGCGGCATCGAGCTTTTCATCCTGAAGTCCGATACAAGCATCGCGAATGGCCTGCTTTACAAAACTATCAGACGGGTTTTGCAGCTTTTGTCCATCTGATCCGGCGCTGACGACCAGATCCATCTCTACCCTTGGCCAATCAACAGAGCCACGTTGGCCCGGCCAAACGACGTCTTCATTTGTGATGTAGCTGGCAACACGGACGTCTTGCCCCTGAGAGGCAATACGAACGGCATGATTTGGAACGAGAGAGACTGTGGCGTCCGGTAAGTTGCCGCGTGGCGGTTCCTGCGACAGCCACGCGACAAACATCCCATCTTGTGGGCTCATAGGTGCCTGAGACGAGCAGGCCGCCAGCAGCGCTAGGACGAAGATCGACCCACCCGCTGGTCGGCTCACGCCGCGAGTTCCTCAGCTGAAAGCGCATAGATGCCTTCCGCGCCGGCCTTGGCGTGGGCGACGTAGCTCAGGTGTTGGGGCAGGAGGCGTTCGATGTAGAAACGCGCGATCTTGGCGCGGGTCTCGTTACCGGACAGGGCTGCCTTGAGGTGGAAATGCGCGCCGAGAACGCGAGCGAAGGCCATCAGGTAGGGAACGGCTCCGGCAAAGCGGTCTTGCATGTTGCCTTGGGCCACGAGCCAGTCGGTGGCGTCAGACAGCGTCTCGGAGGCATGCCAGACCTGCTTGGCGAGGTCGGGGAAACGCTCCTTCGCGGCTTCGGCGGTTTGCTCGATTTCCTCAAACATCGCCTGAGCGGCCTCACCACCGTCCATCATCTTGCGGGCCACGAGGTCCATCGCCTGGATGCCGTTGGTGCCTTCGTAGATCGAGGTGATGCGCACATCGCGGGAGAACTGGGCCGCGCCGGTTTCCTCGACGAAGCCCATGCCGCCATGAATCTGCACGCCTTGCTCGGCCACGTCGATGCCGACCTCAGACCCGAAGGCCTTGGCGATTGGGGTCAGAAGGGCCGCCCGCGCCTTCCACGCGGCGTCTCCTGTGGCCGTGCCCATGTCGATGGCCTGCGCACAGGCCATGCCGATGCAGCGGGCCGCAAAGATATCGGCCTTCATGGAGGTCAGCATGCGGCGCACGTCCGCATGGTCGATGATCGTGCCTTTGCCTTCGGGCAGTGGCGTTTTGCCCTGTGTGCGGTCCATCGCATAGGCCAGCGCATGCTGGTAGGCGGCTTCGGCCACGCCGATGCCCTGCATGCCAACACCCAGACGCGCGTTGTTCATCATCGTGAACATGCAGGCCATGCCGTTGTGTTCCTCGCCCACGAGCCAGCCGGTGGCGCCGTCGAATTCCATGACGCAGGTGGGCGAGCCGTGGATGCCGAGCTTGTGCTCGAGGCTGACCACGCGCAGCGAGTTCCGTTCACCGGGCTCACCGGCCTCGGTGGGAATGAACTTCGGCACCATGAAGAGGCTGATGCCCTTCGGCCCGGGAACACCGTCTGGCAGGCGTGCGAGCACGAGGTGGCAGACGTTCTCCATGAAGTCGGAATCGCCCCAAGTGATGTAGATCTTCTGGCCGCTGATCTTGTAGGTGCCGTCGCCCTGTGGCTCGGCCTTGGTGCGCAGCGCGCCCACGTCGGAGCCCGCTTGCGGTTCTGTCAGGTTCATCGTGCCCGACCACTGACCGCTCACCAGTTTCTCGAGGTAGGTGGCCTTGATCTGATCTGAGGCATGATGCTCCAGCGCTTCGATCTGGCCCTGGCTGAGCAGCGGCAAGAGGTGCAGAGAGATCGACGCGCCCGACATCATCTCGTTCAACGCAGAGGCCGCAATCATCGGCAGGCCCATACCGCCGTTCTCCTGCTGAGCAGCGATGCCGACCCAACCGCCCTCGGCAATTGCCTGATACGCTTCGCCAAAGCCCGGAGGCGTACGGACCACGCCGTTCTCCAACTTCGCAGGGTTCAGATCACCCACACGCTGAAGGGGGGCCATCACCTCGTCGCAAAGACGCCCGGCTTCACCAAGTACGGCGGTCATGACGTCTTCCTGCGCTTCGGCAAAGCGTGCGGTGTCCCGGACGGGGCCCATGGGCACGATATCATCAAGGATGAACTTGTAGTCTTCGACCGGAGAGCGGTAGGGCATCACGACCTCATCAAGGTTGAAACGGGTTATCGTTGGCTACCGCGAAGGGTATAGCCCTCGCAATACGGGGCAATTGGAACGCGGCGTCATGAACGAGCGGAAAACAGAGCATTTGATCGGTCGGGCGGGCGTGGGGCGCGCGGCTGAGCTTTTGCGCGCTGGCGAGGTCGTCGCTTTTCCGACAGAGACAGTCTACGGCCTCGGCGGGGACGCGACCAACGCTGAGGCCATCGCCGGCATATATGCTGCGAAGGAACGCCCAAGCTTCAATCCGCTGATCGTCCATGTACCCTCGCTCGCGGCGGCCGAGGCTTTGGCGAGCTTTCCTGATTGGGCTCTCAAACTGGCTGAAGCCTTTTGGCCGGGTGCGCTGACACTGGTTTTGCCGTCACGTGGCGTGTTGCCCGACATCGTAAGCGCCGGAAATCCGACGCTTGCCGTCCGGGTGCCGTCTCATCCCCTCGCGATCGAGCTCTTGGAGGCAGCGGATCGTCCTCTTGCCGCGCCGTCGGCCAATCCGTCAGGGCGGGTTAGCGCCACGACGGCGGACCATGTGCTTGATGGGCTCTCCGGGCGCATCGCTGCGGTGCTCGATGGCGGGGAGACGGAAGTCGGTCTTGAAAGCACGATCATTGGAGGGGAAGGGCCGCGCCTTTTGCGGCCCGGTGGCATCGCTTTAGAGAACATTGAAGAGGTGCTTGGACAGGCGGTGCCTGCGCAGGCACCCAAGTCACAGCAGGCGCCTACGGCACCGGGGCAGCTGACCTCTCACTATGCGCCGAGCGCGTCTGTGAGATTGGATGCTGTGGTCGCCCAGCCGGGCGAGGTGCATTTGGGTTTCGGCCCGGTCGCGGGCGACATCACGCTGAGCGCTTCGGGCGACCTGACAGAAGCGGCGGCCCGGCTCTTCGCAGCGCTGCGCGAACTCGATGCCATGGGCAAACCCATCGCCGTCGCACCAATTCCGGATACGGGCCTTGGTCTTGCCGTAAATGACCGGCTTAGACGGGCGGCGGCTCCCCGCTCATAGCTAATTCGTTAACCAAGATGGCCGGGGTTTTCCCGGAAAAGAACGCAGTTTTGCCGCAATTGGCGGTCATGTTCACCCTGTTGAAAAGTCCACTTCGGCCGATCTGCCCGGCCACGATTCGAGGAGTGCATGTGTTATGATGTATGACCGCTTGAAGCCGCTTGAGAGCAATTCGGGCCGCGAAACGACTGCCGTCACCAAAGATACCGTGGCGCAGCTTATGGCGCGCGAAGGCGCATTTGAGGGACTGACCATTCGGGCCCAGCAAGTGCCGCAGCACCTGTTCAAAAGGGCTCAAACGCCCGCGGAAGCGCCTGCGGAAGTAAAAGCCGCCCCGGCCCTGAAGCAGCCGCCGCACATGCGTGGCCCGGTTGCCGTCACCGTCGTGACCGCCCCCAAGGTACAGGCCCCCGCGCCCGTCGAGGAGCCGGTTGTCGAGGAGCCGGCCGTTGAAGAGCAGGAAGAGGCACAACCTTTCGAGGCGCTCGCGCCAGCCGAAGGCGAGAAAGCCAAGCGCGGCCTTCTGGGACGCCTTTTCCGCGGCTAAACCGCCGCCGCCAGAGCCTTCTGAATCTTGGGCGCCAAACGATGCGCCCATTCACGCTGACCGTCTTCGGTCGCGATCAGATCGTTTCGAACCTCGATCAGCGTATTTTGCCGACCGGCGCGTAACGCGTGCCGGTCGACGGCATCTCCGGCCAAATGACCCACATAAGGCTCGTTCACACCAACGGTGAGCCCTGCATCTTCGCGAAGCGCCTCCACCAGCGGGGCGCTTAGGCGTTCGTCATTTGCAAATAGGATCCCCACTTCCCACGGCCTTGGCGCGCGGCCCCGTAGCTGTGGCGTGAAAGAATGGATGGAGATCAGGGCCGCCTCGGGCCGCTGCTCAAACGCGGTCGCAAGGGCTGCGTCATAGGGGCGGTAGCAGGCCTCAAGCCTCGCTTGCGTATCCGCATGGCGGTTCCCGGGAATGATCGTCCCGTCATAAAGCTTCATAACCAGAGTGGGATCATCCTCGCCGCGGTTCGGGTCGATCACGAGGCGCGAGAAGTTGGAGCTCACCACTGGCGCGTCGAGCAACTCCCCCAAAATGCGTGACACCCCAAGCGCGCCCACATCCCACGCGATATGGCGGGCCATATCCTTATCGGGCAGGCCAAGGGGCGCGAATTCCTCCGGCACACGGTTCGTGGCGTGGTCGCAGGTGACGACAAAGCTGCCCATCCTTTCGGCACCCTCGATGTGAAAGGGGGAGGCGGGATCGTTATTATTGGACCAAATCGACATCTGCGCCCTTTAGGTCAGTTGTGGGCCGAAGTGAATTCTTCCATAACCACCCCTGAACCGGTTAGCGGTAACATGAATACCTCAGGAGATACCCATGAGACGCCTGCGCAATGTAAAGATCGTCGCAACTCTCGGCCCATCCTCCAGCGATTACGAGATGATCCGTAAGCTTCACGAAGCTGGCGCGGACGTATTTCGCCTCAATATGTCCCACGGCACGCACGAAGAGATCGCTGAGAAACACGCGATCATTCGCAAGATTGAGAAGGACGTGGGATCGCCGATCTGCATCCTCGCGGACCTTCAGGGCCCCAAGCTTCGGGTGGGCGTGTTCAAAAATGGAGAGGAAGAGCTTGAGAACGGCGCCTCGTTCCGCCTCGACCTCAGCGACAAAGAAGGCGACGCCACCCGCGTCCAGCTCCCGCATCCCGAAATCTTCCAAGCGCTCCAAGCTGGCGCCACGCTTCTCGTCAACGACGGCAAGATCCGCCTGAAGGTCGATGCCTGCGGCTCAGATTTTGCTGATTGTACCGTGGTGAACGGCGGCACGATTTCGAACCGCAAGGGCGTGAACGTGCCTGACGTTGTTCTGCCGCTCCGCGCGCTCAGCCCCAAGGACCGCGCAGACCTCGAGTTCGTGTGTGAACTGGGCGTCGACTGGCTGGCCCTGTCCTTCGTGCAGCGCCCCGAGGACGTCTACGAGGCCAAAGCACTCGCCAACAGCCGCGCCAAGGTTCTCTCCAAGATCGAAAAGCCTGCCGCCGTCGCGGCGTTTGATGAGATCCTGAAAGTCTCCGACGGCATCATGGTCGCCCGTGGTGACCTGGGCGTGGAACTTCCCGTGCAGAACGTGCCGCCCATCCAAAAACGCCTGACGCGGAAATGCCGCGCGGTGGCCAAGCCCGTGATCGTGGCAACCCAGATGCTCGAGAGCATGATCGAGAGCCCGATGCCCACGCGCGCCGAAGTCTCCGACGTGGCTGCGGCCATCTATGAGGGCGCCGATGCCGTGATGCTTTCGGCAGAATCGGCCGCCGGTGACTTCCCGGTCGAGGCCGTGACGACGATGAACAACGTGGCAGAAGAGGTCGAAGCAGACCCGACCTATGGTGAGATCATGGCCGCCTCCCGCACCGTGACGCGCGATTCCATCGCCGATGGCATCACCGTGGCCGCCCGCGAAATCGCGGAAGCCACCGACATCAAAGCGATCTGTTGCTTCACGCAATCGGGCACCACCGCGTCGCTCGCGGCCCGCGAGCGGCCCATGACGCCGATCATTGCGCTGACCTCTGTTCAGGAAACAGCAAGGATGCTTACGCTAACCTGGGGCACGACCTGCGTTTTGACCGAAGAGGTGGAGCGCTTTAAAATGGCCGTGGTCGCTGCGGCAAAGGCTGCCCGGGCAGGGGGCTTTGCAACAGAGGCCGACCAGATCGTGGTCACCGCCGGGGTGCCGTTCAACCAGGCGGGGACAACGAACATTCTGCGAGTGGCGCCCTGCGAGGAAAGGCTGATCTTCAGCTCTGACCCCGAATAGGAGAGGGCGAGTAAGGAGACGAGATGGGCGCAATTCCAACCGACCCGGACCTTTGGTTTGTCATCGGCGTGATCCTCGCGATCTTCTGTATCCCCTCTCTCTTCTCAGCCTGGACCGACGGCCGCGCCCCCCGCGCCTCGGCGATCACAGTCCTGATCGCCATCGGCATGGTGGGCTATGCGGCCATGAACAATCCCCAAGGCTACACCTTCGAGGAAATCCCCACGGTCTTCTCAGAGGTGCTGGGCCGCTACGTGCTGTAGGCAAAGCGGCTTGAGCGTCTCAGAAGCAGTGAAAGCGTGCCCGTGAATTAGCTTCTCGCCAGTAGCGCTGCGGGTTCGCCAT
>JBCBFV010000136.1:0-6856 GCA_038527425.1 Pseudomonadota bacterium | reverse complement strand
TATGCTGGGCGAACGCGGCATGTGGTTTAAGATGAGCTTCCTTGAGCATTCCGCGCGCATCCCCCTCGTCATCGCGGGGCCCGGCGTGGCGCAGGGGGCTGACGATACGCTCTGTTCCCTCATCGACCTGCTGCCGACGCTCACGGATATAGGCGGCGGCGTCGACCGCTATGCGCAACCCATCGGGGGCCGCTCCATCTGGCCCGCCTGTCAGGGTAACAGCTTCGAGGGGGAGGTCATCGGCGAATACTGCGCGGAATGCGCGGGCGCGCCCGTCTTCATGATCCGGCGCGGTGATCTCAAGTACATCCACTGCGACCTCGATCCGCCGCAACTCTTTGATCTTGCGGCAGATCCGCAGGAGGTGCGCAACGTGGCAGCAGACCCCGCCTATGCCGAGGCCGCCGCCGCCTTTGCTGCCGAGGTGCTTGAACGTTGGGACCCCGCGGCCATCAAGGCGGAGGTCATCGCCTCCCAGCAATCGCGCCAGCAACTCCACGAGATGATGGACACCACCGGCGACAACGCATGGGATTACAACCCGCCGCGCGATGCCTCCAATGAGTATGTGCGCAACCACCACGATTGGGTCGCCACCGCCACCCGCGCGCGCTTTCCACCGCTGAAGTCCTGAACTGCCGCCGGGGCCTCACCACGGCCCCGGCACCAAACCGGCGCGCAACCCATGGCTGATGCCCGAAATCTGGGGCCTTCCCCCACGTCAGCGGCGGTAGACTGCCTCCGCGCAATTTCTTCCTTTCATTTCAAGGCACCTTGCCTCTACGCTGGTGCATCACTGAAGCCGATAGGGAGCTTTTCATGAAATCCGTCCGCACAACATTCATCTCAGGGTTGCTCGCCACTACGATGCTCGCAGCGCCCGCCTTCGCCGGGGGCCACGTCCCCGCTGGCGTCACGCTGGCCGACGACCAGACATTCACCTACCGCGTGCTTGATGAGCACAGCTCCGTCGACCCACAGATCGTGGAAGACGTGAGCGGCGCCGAAATCGTACGCGACCTCTTTGAAGGCCTCATGAACCAGGACGCCGAGGGGAACCTCGTCCCCGGCGTGGCCACGGGCTTTGAGGCCTCCGACGACAAGACGACCTACACCTTCACGCTGCGCCCCGATGCCAAGTGGTCCGATGGCCGCCAGGTCACCGCGCAGGACTTCGTCTTTGCTTGGCAGCGCGCCGTCGATCCGGCAACCGCCTCGCCCTATTCCTGGTACATGGAGATCACCTCCATCGAGAACGCCGCAGCGATCATCGCAGGCGACGCTGAGCCGTCGAGCCTCGGTGTGAAGGCCATCGACGACCTCACGCTTGAAGTGCAGCTCTCCGCGCCGCTTCCCTACTTTGCGCAGATGACAACGCACTCGACCCTCTTCCCGAGCCCGTCCTGGGTGATCGAGGCCCATGGTTCCGAATGGACGCGTCCTGAGAACATCGTCTCGAACGGCGCCTATGTGCTGACCGAGCACAGCCCCGCCGAGCGCTCCGTGCGCGAGCGCAACGAGATGTATTGGGACAACGGCAACACGATCATCGAAAAGGTTGTCTCGCTTGTCATCAACGATGAAAACGTGGCCCTCACGCGCTATCTGGCGGGTGAGCTTGATCGCACCGAGGTGCCGTCCGGCCAGTTCCCGCGTCTGAGCCAGGAATACCCGGAGGAGGCGATCTCCTTCCCGCGTCTGTGCAACTACTATTACACCTTCAACCTCACCGAGGACGGCCCCGAGGCCTTCAAAGACCCCAACGTCCGCAAAGCGCTGGCGCTGGCCGTCGATCGCAAGGTGATTGTTGAGAATGTGCTAGCCGGTGGCCAGACCGAGGCCTACACCTTCACGCCGGTTTCCGTCGCTGACTTCGAGCCGCCTCTGCCCGAATTCGCTGGCATGAGCCAGGCGGAAAAGGATGCAATGGCGAAGGAATTGCTGGCTGAGGCGGGCTATGGCCCGGACAATCCGCTGTCCTTCAACATGATCTACAACACCTCTGAGTCCCACAAGAAGATCGCCGTAGCGATGTCGCAAATGTGGAAGCAGAAGCTGGGTGTCGAAACCGAGCTCGGCAACATGGAATGGAAGGTTTTCCTCGAAGAGCGGGGCAACCAGAACTTCGAGCTTGCCCGTGGCGCCTGGTGTGGTGACTACAACGAGGCCTCGACGTTCCTTGACCTCCTGACCTCGCCGTCCGGCTACAACGACGGCAAGTTCTCGAACGAGAAGGTCGACGCGCTAATGCAAGAGGCCCGCACCGCCGATGACGCGGGCGCACTTTACGCTCAGGTCGAACAGATCGTCGCCGACGAGATGCCCATCATCCCGATCTACCACTACGCGGGCGTCTACATGATGGACAGCGATGTGGGGAACTGGCCGGTCGGCAACGTAGAGCAGAACTGGTATTCCAAGAACCTCTACAAGATCGCCGAGTAACCTATTGATCTCAAACGCTCCCGGCCCATCGCCGGGGGCGTTTCTTTTGGTCCCGACATGCTTGCTTATTCCCTCCGCCGTATCGTGGGCTCTGTGCCGACGATCCTCCTGCTGATCATCGCATCCTTCTTTTTGATGCAGGTGGCACCAGGCGGCCCCTTCACGTCCGAACGTCCCCTTCCGCCAGAGGTTCTGCGCAATCTGGAGGCCCGCTACGGCCTCGATCAGCCGCTCTGGAAACAGCTCTGGGATTACCTTTACAACATCGTCTTTCACTTTGATTTTGGGCCATCTTTTAAGTTCAAAGATCGCGACGTGAACGACATCATCGCCTCAGGTCTGCCGATCTCGCTGACCTACGGCTTCCTGTCCTTTCTGGCCGCGACGAGCGTCGGCGTGGCCCTCGGCATCGCTGCCGCGCTCAAGCACAACTCCTGGATCGACTATTTGGCCGTGTCGCTGGGCATTGCGGCGCAGGCGCTGCCAAACTTCATCATGGGCCCGATCCTGATCCTGACCTTCACGCTCTACCTCGGCTGGCTGCCCGGTGGCGGCTGGAACGGGGGGCAGTGGCAGTACCTCATCATGCCCGTCATCGCGCTCTCGACCTCCTATATGGGTTCCATCGCGCGCATCACGCGGTCCTCCATGCTCGAAGTGCTGAACTCGAACTACATCCGTACGGCCCGCGCCAAGGGGCTGCCCGATGGCCTCGTGATCTGGCGCCATGCGCTTAAGCCCACGCTGCTCCCCGTCATCTCCTACCTCGGGCCGGTTTTCGTCTACGTCCTCACCGGCTCCGTCTTCGTGGACATCTATTTCTCCACCGGCGGGCTGGGGCAGAGCTATGTGAACTCCGCGCTCAGCCGCGACTACTCCGTCCTCCTCGGCGTCACGATCCTTTACGGCGTGCTGACCGTGGCGGTGAACCTCCTGACGGACCTCGCCTATGCGTGGTTTGATCCCAAGATCCGGTACTGAGCATGTTTGGAAAGTCCGCCACCTCTCAAGAGCGCGCCGAACGGGTCGGGGATAGCCAGGCCGTGCAAGGCCGCTCCCTCATGCGCGACGCCTATGAGCGCTTCATCAAAAACCGCGCGGCGATGGCCTGCGTCTTCGTGCTCACCCTCGTTGTGGCCTTCGTGGTCTTCGGGCCGCTCTTTGCGCAATGGAACAATGAGGAGATCGACTGGGCCGCCATGGGCGACGTCCGCGGCATGGGCGCGCCTTCCGTTGATACCGGGCACTATTTCGGCGTCGATGATCTGGGCCGCGATCTTTATTCGCGCACCATTCAGGCCACGCAGACCTCGCTTCTGGTGGGCCTCATCGGGGCCGCGATGGCGCTTGTCGTGGGTACGGCCTACGGGCTGATTTCGGGCTACGTGGGCGGGCGCACGGATGCGATCATGATGCGGATCGTGGATATCCTACTGTCTATCCCTTCGGTGCTGGTGATCATCTTGCTCCTCGTGATCGCGGGGCGATCTTTCCTCATGCTCTTTGTGGCCCTTGGTGCGGTGTCATGGCTGACCATGGCGCGCATCGTGCGAGGGCAGACGCTTTCGCTTAAGAACCGGGAGTTTGTCGAGGCCGCGCGCGCCTCGGGCGTCTCCGAGATCACCATCATGATCCGCCACATCCTGCCCAACCTGGCGGGCGTCATCATCGTTTACGCCTCGCTCCTCGTGCCCGACATGATCCTTGCTGAAAGCTTCGTCAGCTTCCTCGGGCTGGGGATTTCCGAGCCCTATACCTCCCTCGGTGCCCTCATCGCCGAAGGGGCAGGGACGATGGCCTATGGCACGCTCTGGCAGCTGGCCTTCCCGCTCTTTTTCTACGTCGTCATCATCATCACGATGTTCTTCATCGGCGACGGTCTGCGCGACGCGCTCGACCCGAAGGATCGCTAGATGTCCTTGTTTTCCGTCAAAGATTTGCACGTGGGCTTTGAGACGCTCGATGGCCATGTCGAGGCCGTCAAAGGCGTCAGCTTCGACATCGCGCCGGGCCAATGTCTTGGCATCGTGGGCGAAAGCGGGTCCGGCAAAAGCCAGACGTTCATGGCCGCCATGGGCCTTCTGGCCAAGAACGGCACGGCCACAGGTTCGGTGACCTTGCGCGGGGAGGAGATGCTGAACCGCACCCCGCAGGAACTCAACACCCTGCGCGGCTCTGCCGTCTCCATGATCTTCCAAGACCCGCTCACCGCGCTCACGCCGCATCTGCGCGTGGGCCAGCAGATGAAAGAGGTGCTGCGCGCCCATAAGGGGCTCAGCGGCGCGGCGGCGGATCAGCTCTGCCTCGAGTGGCTGCAACGCGTGAAAATCCCTGAGGCGCGACTGAGGCTCGGTCAATATCCGCATGAGCTCTCAGGCGGGATGCGCCAGCGCGTGATGATTGCCATGGCCATGCTCTGCGGGCCGGAGCTTCTGATCGCGGATGAGCCCACCACTGCCCTCGACGTGACTGTGCAGGCGGATATCCTCGATCTCATGTCCACCCTCCAGCGGGAGGAGAATACAGCCATCGCGCTCATCACCCACGACATGGGCGTTGTGGCGCGTATGTGTGACGAGGTGCAGGTGATGCGCCACGGCGCCTATGTGGAGGCGGGCACGACGCATCAGATTTTCTCATCGCCGAAGGAGGCCTATACGCAGGACCTTTTGGCCGCGATGCCGCGCCTTGATGGCGACGATATCCGCCCAGCGATTGCCGAGGATGCCGCGCCTGTGCTCGACGCCACCGACGTGGCTGTGACATTCCAAGTGCCGGGCGGCAAAGGCTTCTTCTCCCGCACCCAGCCGCTCCGCGCCGTCAAAAGCGTCAGCTTTTCGCTGGCCGAAGGCGAGACCTTGGGCATCGTGGGCGAAAGCGGCTGCGGGAAATCCACGCTGGCGCGCGCGGTGCTCCAGCTCATCCCGCCGACCGCTGGGCAGGTGACGTGGCTCGGGCGTGAACTCACCGGGCTCAAACCTGCAGAGATGAAGCCCTTCCGGCAGGACCTTCAGATCGTCTTCCAAGACCCGCTCGCCTCCCTCGATCCCCGCATGACGATCGCGGCCTCCATCGCCGAGCCGCTCCGTGTCGCCGAACCCGGCCTGCCCAAAGCGCAGGTGCGCGAACGGGTGGCCCAGATGATGGAGCGGGTGGGCCTGCCGCAGACCATGATCAACCGCTACCCGCACGAGCTCTCGGGCGGGCAAAACCAGCGCGTGGGCATCGCGCGGGCCATGATCAACCGGCCCAAGCTCCTGATCTGTGACGAAGCCGTCAGCGCGCTTGACGTCTCCGTGCAGGCGCAGGTGCTGACGCTCCTCAAAGAGCTGCAGGCCGAGTTCGGCATGTCCATGCTCTTCATTTCGCACGACCTTTCGGTGGTGCGCTCGGTAAGCAACCGGATCATGGTGCTCTACCTCGGGCGCATCGTAGAGCTTGCGGACCGCGACACGATCTTTGAGCGCGCGGCTCATCCCTACACGCAAAGCCTGATCTCAGCCGTGCCGATCCCGGACCCTGAGCTTGAGACCTCGCGCACGCGCCTGAAGCTGCCGGGTGAGCTGCCGAGCCCGCTCGACCCCCTCGCCGGGCTGCGTTTCTTGCCCAGCCGCGCGGGGCAGGTGGACTATGAGCCCAAGCTAAATCAGGCGGCCCCGGGGCATTGGGTGCAAGAGCATGATGCCCTTGAGGCCATTCTAGCCGTGGGCTAACCAAGGCCCAAGCTGTAGGAGAGTTGACTTGGCAATACTAACGGTCTTCAAGATAGGCTCTCTCACCCAGTACTTCGGAAATACCTTTTTCAGCTCGACGAGCACGAGCTATTCGGTCACGCAGGCGGGCGACTCGGTCGTCTTTACAAGCACCCTGAGCCTCTCTTTCCGCGATCGTATAGCAAACCTGACCGTCACCGGAGAGGGGCTGATCCTTGAGGATGGAAAGCTTGTCTCGGGCACGATTCATTCAATCGAGCTGGGCGGCGCGGGGGAGACCGTGTGGGGCACCATGACAGGCTTGAACCTGTCAGCGACCGAGTTCCAGCAGCTCTATGATCTTGCCCTCGCCGGGGATCGTGAGCCGCTCGTCGAAGGGCTGGGCAGCCTCGTGACGGAATATGCGGGGACCGACGAAGACGAAACCTTCTGGCACACCAACGAATACTCCATCGTCTCGGTCGATATGGGCGCGGGCGATGATACCTTTAGGCACATCTACGGTGGCGGAGCCGAGAGGGACATCGTGATCGACGGTGGTGACGGGTATGATTGGTTCCGGATCATGGCCTTTAGCGGCGTCCAACTCAATCTTCGTAGCGGGGAGATGATCGACACCACTGGCGCGACGCACACGGTCCTGAACTTCGAGGCAGCGGTCGGCGGAAGGGGCAACGACCTTATTATCCTGGCCCATG
>JBCBFV010000135.1:0-6874 GCA_038527425.1 Pseudomonadota bacterium | reverse complement strand
GATCTCAAAGCACCGTGGATGATGTCCTATAGCGCCTCGTCAGCCAGCGAGTTGTGGGCGTTTTCTTCAGCGGGCCTGAAACGGTCGAGGCGCGCGGGCGATAGTGTGGTCACCAACAGTGGGGACTTCCTCCTCGCGATTGTCAAGCGAGGTCACGGCGTGGCGATCTTGCCTGATTTCATCACTCAGCCCGCCTTGGAGGCGGGCGAGATCATCGAGGTTCTGCCCGGTTGGACACCCTCGTCGCTTTGGCTGACACTGGCCTATCCGCCATACACCAAGCTGCCACCGCTCGTGGGCCTCTTCGCGGAGCACTTCGAGGATTACGTCCTTAAGTCGATCGCCGCTCCTGGGTCATAGGCGCGGGGCACGCGCTTAGGCCTCGTTGCGGAGGCGCACCAAGTCTTCTTCAAGATCAATGTCGATCAGCATCTCAGAGGGGGCATGCACCAGCTGAGTGTCGGGCAGCTGGCGCAAGATCGGTGAGGCGCCGCGATCCCCTTGCGTGTTCAGCAAATCGTCAAAGAGGGGTTGCGGGAAACAGGCCGGCGGCAGGCGGCGTTCGCCATCTGTCGCAGCGCTTGCGAGGCTCATGCCACAGTGTGCTGCGACTTCGTCCAACAAATCGACACTCACCCGTGGCATGTCGGCCAACACGACCAGCGCGCGATTTGCTGCAAGCGCGCGCGCCTTTGCGATGCCGGCTTTCAAGCTGTCAGACTGTTTGTGTTCGCTGCCCTCGACAAACACGCAGTCGAAATCCTCAAGGACTGTCGCTACCTCGTGGGACGAGACCACCGCCACCAGTGTTGAGACACGCGCCTCGCGCATCGCCTGCGCGGCGTGGGCTACCAGCGGCCGACCGTGAAGATCTGCGAGAAGCTTGTCCGCCTCTCCGAAACGCCGTGAATGGCCAGCGGCAAGTAGGATGCCAACGGTGTTCAGGATGTAGCCTTTGCCGTGGCGAGGATCTCGGCCAGGACCGAGACCGCCAAGGTGCCAGGATCACGTGCCGACGGGATGAGGCCGACCGGCCCCGTCAAACGGGCCCTTGCGTCTTCACTGATGCCCATCCCTTCGAGTTCCAACATCCGCGCGTCGCGCGCTCTCTGACTGCCTTGAGCGCCGATGTAGAAGGCATCGGTGTCGAGCGCCCCGGCGAGAAGCGGCGGCTCCCAATCATGGTCATGGAAGAAAAGAACCACGGCAGTCCGGTCGTCGCTAGCGAGATCAACCGGGAAGGCACGGTTCAGCAGCTGCTTTGTCCCGCATCCAGCGGCCTTCGCAATGTCGAGCGTCTCCGTATCGGGCGATAGAAGAGTATTGGGATATCCTGCGGCCTGCACAAGTGAGGCAAACGTCGTCGCCTCTGGCCCTTTTCCAAAAACGAGGAAATTGATCTCGGGCTCAAAAAGGATGTGCAGGATGCCATCCCTGAACTCGGTTTGACCGGACGGCTGTACAGCCATCGCGCCCGACGCGGTGTCGATTTCGAGCGTGCAGGGTATGCGACTGGTGCGGTGCTCTAAGACGCGGCTCAGCGCTGCGCGATCCGGGCGCGGGACCAAGAGGATGTCGAGCCCGCCACCACAAGGAAGCTGAATATCAATGAAGGGCGATCCGCGGCCATAGCGCAGAAGGGTGGTTTTGCCCTCTTTCAACACCGTCTCTGCATGATGGGCGATGTCGGCCTCGATGCAGCCTGATGACAGCGTGCCCGTCCGCTCGCCCCCTGGAAACACCGCCATCATCGCGCCCACTGGGCGATAGGAGGGGCCTTCGACGCCCGCAATCACGGTCAAAACCGCGTCGCCTGGTCCGTCCAGAATGGCCTGGATCGGATCTTGCGCGGTCAGAAGGTTATGCATCTGTACGTTCATTGAGGGTTTAGGATGGGGCCAACGGGTGCGAGGTGCAAGGGCACGGGCGATCGATCAGATGGACAGCGCCGTGCCCGAGACCTAGGTTCACCGGACGCAAACTCAAATCGAGGATCCAGTGACCGATCGTCCGACCAGCATTGATGAGATGATTTCTGCACTTGGTGCGCAAGGCTACGTCTGTGGGCGTGACCTTGGGACGGTCAGCTACCTCGCGCTGGATCTTGGTATGCCGCTCTTCCTCGAAGGGGAGGCGGGCGTCGGCAAGACGGAGATCGCCAAAGCGCTCGCGTCGATGCTCGGGCGTCGCTTGATCCGGTTGCAGTGTTTTGAGGGCCTCGATGTTTCCTCCGCGCTCTATGATTGGAATTTCGCGGGGCAGATGATCGCGATCCGGACGGCGGAGGCGGCAGGTCAAAGCGACCGTGGCGCGCTGCAGAGCGAGCTCTTCTCCGATGACTTCCTAATCCGACGTCCGCTCCTTGAGGCGCTCGAGCCACACGACGCGGGCCCCCCGGTGCTGCTGATCGACGAGATCGACCGCACCGATGAGCCGTTCGAGGCGTTCCTACTCGAGATCCTCTCTGATTTTCAGGTCACCATCCCCGAGCTGGGCGAGGTGAAGGCCCAAGAGCCTCCGATCGTGATCCTGACGTCGAACCGCACCCGCGAGGTGCATGACGCGCTCAAGCGCCGCTGCCTCTACCATTGGGTCGACTACCCCGATTTCGACCGCGAGCTCGAAATCCTGCGCGCGCGCGTGCCCGCCGCGGCTGAACAGCTCTCGAAAGAGGTTGTCGCCTTCGTGCACGCCCTGCGCGGTCAGGATTTCTTCAAATCGCCGGGGGTGGCTGAGAGCATTGATTGGGCGCGCTGCCTCGTGGCGCTCGATGCCGTGGCGCTCTCGCCCGAGTTGATCACGGACACGGTCGGCGCTCTGCTCAAGTATCAGGACGACATCGCCAAGATCGCGGGCGCCGAGACGACCCGCATTCTCGATCAGGCGAAAGCCGAACTGGCGCGGGCCGGGTGAGCGAGACCCTCGCAGAACTGCCCAAGACAGACGGGCGCCTTGTCGACAACGTCGTCCACTTCACGCAGGCCCTTCGCAAGGCGGGTGTCGCCGTAGGCACGGGACAGGTCGAGACTGCGGTGCGCGCCGTCTCCACGGTGGGCTTCTCGAACCGGCTCGATTTCTACCACATCCTGCGTGCCACGCTGATCCGGCGGGTCACAGACCTCGAGATCTTTCACCAGGTCTTTTCCATGTTCTGGCGCGACCCGGAGTTTCTGGAGAGCCTGATGCACAGCCTGTCGCCGCAGCTTGAAAGCAGCGACACACCTCCGCCCGCGGCCGCCGCGCGCCGACGGGCCGAGGATGCGCTGGGCGATCGCAAGGAAAGCCAGCCTGAGAAGCCCAAAACCGAGGTCGTCGATTTCGCTGCCTTCACGTGGTCCTCGAAACAGGTACTCAAGACCAAGGACTTCGAGCAGATGTCGGCCGCTGAACTGGCGGAGGCCTCCGTGGCGATCAGGTCACTGAAATTGCCGGTGAAGCCCTTTCTGACGCGCCGCACGAGGCCCGATGCGCGTGGATCGCTGATCGATGCGCGTGCGACGCTGCGCAAAGCAGCCCGGCGGGGCGGGGATATCCAAGACCTCGCGCAGCGGACCAAGCGGGTGCGCCCGCCCGATCTCGTGGCGCTCTGTGACATCTCGGGATCGATGGCCGTCTACAGCCGCATCATCCTGCGCTATTTGCACGCCATGGCTCATACGCGGGTGCCGATCTGGGGGCGCGTGCATGCCTTCACCTTTGGCACCGAACTCACCAACATCTCGACCGCGCTGAAGAAGCCGGACCCTGACATCGCGCTGGGCGCCATCGGGCAAGAGGCGCGCGACTGGGAAGGGGGCACAAAGATCGGTGACGCGCTCGCGCGGTTCAACCGGGACTGGACGCGCCGCGTACTGGGGCGTGGCGCGGTCGTGCTCTTGATCACCGACGGGCTCGAGCGTGGTGATCTTGATTTGCTTGAGCAGGAAGCCGCGCGTCTACAGCGCACGGCGCGCCAGCTGATCTGGCTCAACCCCTTGCTGCGCTACGATGGATTTGCGCCCCTTGCCTCTGGCGTCTCGCGCCTTTTGGGCAACGTCGACAGCTTCCACGCGTGCCACTCGCTCGACAGTCTGGAGGCGCTCTCCTCCGCGCTCGGATCCCCTGATTTGCGCGACCATTACCTGCGACTTCGGCGCTGATCTTCGCGGCGCTGTGAAGGGCGCTCAAAAAACTCTTTGGAATCACCCGGTTCCTGCCTAGGTTAGTTTTACGCCAGGCCTCACATGGGAGACCAAGCATGGACATGACCGGAGAACATCGCATTTTCGCGCCGCGCGAAACCGTGTGGGCTGCGCTCAACGATGCTGAAGTTCTGCGCGTTTGTATCCCCGGCTGTGAAGAGCTCGAGAAGAAGTCCGACACGGAACTCTCCGCGCTCGTCGTCCAGAAAATCGGGCCTGTAAAAGCCAAGTTTCGCGGCGATGTGGAGCTTAGCAATATCAACGCTCCAGCAAGCTACACGATCCGGGGCGAAGGCTCTGGCGGGGTGGCTGGCTTTGCGAAGGGCGGTGCTGATGTATCGCTTTCTGAAGACGGCACTGAGACCGTCCTTTCTTACGAAGTTCAAGCGACAGTGGGTGGCAAACTTGCCCGCCTCGGATCGCGGTTGATCGATTCCACGGCCAAAAAACTGGCCGCGCAGTTTTTCGATAATTTCCAGGCCCACCTCAATGAGGCCGAAGCAAAACCTGCGGAATAGCGTTCCCGGCGAAGGGAGCCAGACATAGGCCGAAAAGGCCATCACATGCATCGGGCCATGCGCCCGAACCAATGGGAGGATTGCATGACCAACGTCTCTATGACGGTGAACGGGAAATCCGTGAGCCGTGATGTATCTGACACCACACTGCTTTCAGAGTTCCTGCGTGAAGACCTGCGCCTGACGGGCACCCATGTGGGTTGCGACACCAGCCAATGCGGTGCCTGCGTCGTCCATGTGGATGGCAAGGCAATCAAATCGTGCACGGCACTCGCGGTGTCGCTCGACGGCTCTGATCTGACGACCGTTGAGGGCGTGGGATCGGCCAACAATCTGCACCCGATGCAGGCGGCCTTCAAAAAGCACCATGGCCTTCAGTGCGGCTTCTGCACGCCGGGCATGATCATGGCCGGCATCGACATGGTGGAGCGCTATCAGGCCGCGGGCCAGGAGCTTACCGCCGAGGCGATCCGCCACGAGCTCGAAGGCAACATTTGCCGGTGCACGGGCTACCACAACATCGTGAAAGCGATCGAAGAAGCCGCCGGCAACATGGCCGGCATGAAGCAAGCAGCAGAATAAGGGAGGACGAGAATGAGCGACGGTATTGGCGCACGCGTAGAGCGCAAAGAAGACAAACGTTTCATCACCGGCAAGGGCAAGTACACCGACGATATCCGCATGGATAATCAGGCCTACGCCGCTTTCGTCCGCTGCCCTGTGGCACATGCCAAGATCAACGGCATCGACAGCTCGGCGGCCATGGCCATGGAAGGCGTCATCGCCGTCCACACTGGCCCTGAGATGAAGGCTGACGAGATCGGCGACATCATCACCGGCTGGTCCATCACCTCCAAAGACGGCTCTCCCATGCAATGCGGCGTCTGGAACCCGATGGTCACGACCTATGGCCGTTACGTGGGTGACGCGGTCGCCGTGGTGGTCGCAGAAACCCAGGACATCGCCCGTGCGGCCGCCGAAGTGGTGGAGCTCGACTACGAAGAACTCCCCGCCGTGGTTGCGGCTGATGTGGCCCTCACAGATGGTGCGCCCCAGGTGCACGAGAACGTGCCCGGCAACCTGATCTTCAACTGGGAGATCGGGGATGAGGCCAAGACCGAGGCGGCGATGGCCGGTGCGCATCACGTCACCGAGCTCGACATCACCAACAACCGCCTCGCGCCCAACCCGATGGAGCCGCGCAGCGCCGTGGCCACCTATGACGAGGCCGAGGATCACTACACGCTCTACACCACGTCCCAGAACCCGCATGTGGCACGCCTCGTGCTCAGCGCGTTCTACAACGTGGCGCCAGAGCATAAGCTGCGCGTCATCGCGCCAGATGTGGGCGGTGGCTTCGGCTCCAAGATCTACATCTATCCAGAAGAACTGACGTGCCTGTGGGCCTCCATGAAGACGGGGCGTTCCGTCAAATGGACGTCAGATCGCTCCGAGGCCTTCATGACCGACGCTCATGGCCGAGATCATGTGACGAAGGCCAAGATGGGCTTTGACGCGGACGGCAACATCGTGGCTTTCCATGTCGACACCATCGCCAACATCGGCGCCTATGTGTCGCTCTTTGCGACGGCCACGCCCACGTACCTCTACGGCACGCTTTGGTCAGGCACCTACGCGATGCCCGCGATCTACGGCACGGTGCGCGCGGTGCACACCAACACCGTCCCGGTGGACGCCTACCGCGGCGCAGGCCGCCCCGAGGCGACCTATATGATCGAGCGGATGATGGAGACCGCCTCGCGCGAGATGGGCATCCATCCTGCCGAGCTGCGTCGCCGGAACTTCGTCAAAGAGTTCCCGTATCAGACCGAAGTGATCCTTCAGTACGACAGCGGCGATTACTTCACGATGCTCGACGAGGGCGAGAAGGCTGCCGACGTGGCAGGTTTTGCGGCCCGCAGAGCGGAGAGCGCCGCGCGCGGTAAGCTGCGCGGCCTGGGCTATTCGACTTTCGTTGAGGCCTGCGGCATCGCACCTTCGGCGGCTGTCGGCTCCCTCGGTGCTGCAGTTGGCCTTTGGGAAAGCTGTGAGGTGCGCGTGAACCCCGTGGGCACGGTCGAGGTTCTCACCGGCTGCCACAGCCACGGTCAGGGCCATGAGACCACGGTCGCTCAGCTCGTCTCGGACCGCTTCGGCATCCCGATCGACAACGTG
>JBCBFV010000134.1:0-6886 GCA_038527425.1 Pseudomonadota bacterium | reverse complement strand
ATTCTGGCAAATATGAAGAGACCTACGATGATGGTCTCTCAGAGGATCCCATTCCCGCCCAAGTCGAAGCAACACTTGAAGATCAGGGCGACTATTTCGAGGCACCTGAAGGGCCGTTCGATAGCGCCAAGGATGATCCGTTCCCCGGAACGGATGTGGAGGGGGCGGACGATCAGGTTGTTGCTCTCGATGAAGAGCAGCTGCGGGATATGGTTGCTGAGATCGTCCGTGAGGAGCTTCAGGGCGAGCTGGGCGAGCGCATCACGCGCAATGTCCGCAAGCTGGTGCGCCGCGAGATCAATCGCGCGCTCGCAGGTCAGGACCTGATCTAGATCTCGGCGGCCAGGCTGAGCAGGCTTTCCATATCCAAGTTTTCTTCCAAGTGCTGGGCCAGCTGATCGAGCGTGGCTTCCACGACCTCGTCGTAGTTGGTCACCTGCGATGTGCCACCTAGCTCGGCGAGGGCTGCGGCGCGGAAGGCGTCACTCGTGAAGAGCCCGTGGATATAGCAGCCCTTGATGCGCCCCCCGGCGGCACAGGCACCTTCGGGCCGCCCCTCCAGCGTGAGCCACGCGCCCGCCGTGTCCGGCCCGGTCGTCTGACCAATGTGGATCTCATAGCCGCTCACAGGAAGGCCGTCGCTCGTGTAGGCGTCGGAAAGGGCAAGGCGCTTCAAGGGCACCATGACCGTCTCAACATCGAGAAGGCCCAAGCCCTCGACGCGGCCTGGTGCGCCCTCAATGCCCTCCGGGTCGTCGATGACGTGACCCATCATTTGATAGCCGCCGCAGATGCCCAGCACGTGCCCGCCGCGCCGAATGTGAGCCTGCAGGTCGATGTCCCACCCCTCGGCGCGGAAGGCGGCGAGATCGCTGATCGTGCTCTTGGAGCCGGGCAGGATCACGAGGTCGGCGTCGCCGGGCAAGGCACGGCCGGGCTCTACGATGTCGACGGTCACGCCGGGCTCTGCCGAGAGCGGGTCGAGATCGTCGAAGTTGGCGATGCGGGGCAGGCGGGGCACGGCGATCTTCACGCCGTCGCCGGGGGAGCCTGCGAGGTCCATGATGTCTTCTGCGGGCAGCTTCCACGCGTCCGCGAACCACGGGATGATGCCGAGCGGCGCCCAATCGGTGGCCTCTGCGATCATGGCCATCCCATCGTGGAAGAGCGTCGTGTCGCCCCGGAACTTGTTCACAGCAAAGCCTTTGATCAGCGCGGCGTCGGAGGCGGGCAGCACGGCCTTGGTGCCCACAAGCTGCGCGATGACGCCGCCGCGGTCGATGTCGCCGATAAGGGCCACGGGCACGCCGGCGGCTTCTGCAAAGCCCATGTTGGCGATGTCGCCTGCGCGCAGGTTCACCTCCGCGGGGCTGCCTGCGCCTTCGACGATGATCCAGTCATTCTCAGCCGCGAGCCGCGAGAAGCTGTCGAGCACGCGGGGCAGGAGGGTGGGTTTGAGTTTCGAGTACTCGCGCGCCTTCGCGGTGGTGAGGCGCTTGCCCTGCACGATCACCTGAGCGCCGATCTCGGATTCCGGTTTCAGGAGCACCGGGTTCATATCGACGATTGCGTCACGGCCGCACGCGCGGGCCTGCAGCGCCTGGGCGCGGCCAATCTCGCCCCCGTCGGCGGTGACGGCGGCGTTGTTCGACATGTTCTGCGGCTTGAAGGGCGCCACGCGCAGGCCACGACGCGTGAGCACGCGGCAGATGCCCGCCACGAGGACCGACTTGCCCACATTGGAGCCCGCCCCTTGGATCATCAGCGCCTTGGCCATCGCTCACTTCCCTCCTAGGATCACGGCATGAACACGCCGGCACATCTCATCATGGGGGCAGCCGCCTTTGGCAAGCCCGAACGCAACGCCGTCACCTGGGCGGCCATTCTGGGTGCCACGTTGCCGGACTTCTCGCTCTACGCGCTCGCGGGGTGGGAGCTTTTCGTGCGGGGCACGCCTGATGATGTGGTTTTTGGGAAGATGTATTTCTCGGACGAATGGCAGCAGATCTTTGCGATCGATAATTCATTCGTGTTGTGGGGGATCGCGCTGGGGCTGGCGATCTATTTCCGGTCCGCTTGGGCGATTGCACTGTGTGGGGCAGCGCTTCTGCATATTCTGCTGGATTTCCCACTGCACAATGAAGACGCGCGGATGCATTTCTGGCCGATCACAGATTGGAAGTTCTATTCGCCTATCTCGTATTGGGACAGTTCCAGCGGCGGCCAAATCGTTGGGGTGATCGAGCTCGTGCTCGTCATGGCGATGACGGCCTACCTCGTCTGGCATTTCCGTTCCTGGTGGTGGCGCGGTCTCTTTCTGAGCCTCGCAGCCATGCAGGTCGTGCCTTTCTTCATGTGGTATTTGTTCTTCTGAAACGAAAAACGCGCCCCGACTGGAGCGCGTTTGTTGGCAAGATATGAAAGTCGCTTACGCGGCTTCGGCCTGTGCGGCAGCGCGACGCTCGCTCTCCTCGCGGGAGAGGGCAACCGAGGTGCGCACGCCTTTGGAGACGAACTCCATCAGGCCGTCGACCACACGTTCGTTGGGGTCGATCCCGGCGCAAGAAAGGACTTCGCGCCCATCACGGGAGCGCGCCCAACGAGCGATTTGTTCCGGCCCGTTGCCGTACTTCTTGTCGTCAGCAATCGCGTCGTCCAAGGCAGCGAGTACCACGGCGGCGAACAGTTTGCGCGCGCGGTTACCTTGTTCGTTATTGAAAGCAGTTCCGTCGACGAAATCGATCATCGTGCGTCCTTTGTTATTGCTCTTGCAGTTTGGCAGCGTTCAGTCGTTATGACCTAAAAGAGGCGATTCGGGGCTCCGATTTTTGCATGGCAGCCATGTGCTGTGTGCATGGCATGCGTCTCAGACAGCGCTATTTGGGGCGCTTGAACCCCTGTCACTGGGCAGATATAGGCTCAGTCAAACTCTCTTCAACCTTTCGACATAGTTTTGACACATGCCCAAAATCAACGGAAACGAGATCAGGCCCGGTAACGTGCTGGAGCACAATGATGGCCTTTGGTCGGCCGTGAAGGTGGACCACGTGAAGCCAGGCAAAGGGGGCGCCTTCGCTCAGGTGGAGCTGCGCAACCTTCGTAACGGCTCAAAGCTTAACGAACGGTTTAGATCTGCGGACAAAGTCGAACGCGTTCGTCTAGAGCAGAAAGATCAACAATTCCTCTACGAGACCGATGGCATGCTCGTTTTCATGGATATGGAAACCTATGAGCAGATCGAACTGCCGGCCGAAATCCTGGGCGATCGTCGCCCGTTCCTGCAGGACGGCATGACGGTGCAGATCGAGTATTACGACGCCGAGGCGCTTAATGCGACGGTGCCGCAGAAGGTGATCTGCAAAGTCGTGGAGACCGAGCCCGTGGTGAAGGGGCAGACGGCTGCGAACTCCTTCAAACCCGCGATCCTCGACAATGGTGTGAAGGTCATGGTGCCGCCCTTTGTGGGCCAGGACGAAGACATCGTCGTGAACACCGAGACGATGGAATATTCGGAACGCGCCTAAGGGCTTTTCTGATCCGAGCTTCTTTGAACTGCCCGTGCGATGTGCGGGCAGTTTTTCTTTGTGCGGTGTCCGCGTGCCTCCGGCGGAAGTACAGGGCGCAAAGAAGGGCGGCTCAGAGCCTGGTCAGGGTGGCATTCTCGGTGGAGAGATCGTCTTTGATTTTGTTGAAGCGCAGGTAGGCCAGCGCCTCGTCACCCGCGCGGGTGTGGAGTTCACCCACCGGTTTGCCGCCAGAGGTGATGGCGTCGCCGGGGGCGGCGTGGCCTGAGACGGAGACGCGCGCGATGCCCTTCTGAAGCTCGGTCTTGTGTTTCATGCGGGCGGTGACTTCCTGGCCGACGTAGCAGCCTTTCTTGAAGTCGACGCCGCTCAGGCGCTCGAAACCTGCCTCGAGGATATAAGTGTCGGGGCCGAGTTCCGTGCCCCATTCGGGCACGAGGGCGGCGACGCGGCGGGTGTCCCAGTCTGCGAGCTCTGTTTCTTTGGTGCCGTAGGCGCGCCAGCCGAGCGAAGGGTCGCGCGGGTCCGCGAAGGCGCCGTCGGGGGCCTCGCCCGTGCCTTGGGCGACTTTGCGATCGTCCCAGTCGAGCGCCACGTCAGCCCGGAGTTTATACATGCTCAGACGCTGGGCGAGGGTGGGGGCGATCTCTGCGTCGACGTCGACGAGGATGCCGTCGCCGTCGGGCACGAGGAAGAAATCAGCCACCAGTTTGCCTTGGGGCGTGAGCAGCGCGGTGTAGATGAGGCCCTCTTGCGTGACATCGTTCGTCACGAGGTTCTGCAGGAAGTCGATGCGGTCGCCGCCGGTGATGCGGATCAGTTTGCGGGCCATCTTCTAATCCTTGAATTGCAGCGCGTGGAGGCGGGCGTAGGCGCCGCCTTTGGTCATGAGCTCGTCATGGGTGCCTTCTTCGACGGCGCGGCCCCGTTCCATCACCACGATCTTGTCGGCGTCGCGGATGGTAGAAAGGCGGTGGGCGATGACGAGCGTGGTGCGCCCTTCGGAGAGTGTCTCTAGAGCGGCTTGCACTTTTACTTCGCTTTCGGCGTCGAGGGCGGAGGTCGCCTCATCCAGAAGCAGGACAGGTGCGTCGCGCAGGAGGGCGCGGGCGATGGCCACGCGTTGGCGTTGACCGCCGGAGATGTTGGAGCCGCGGGGGCCTGCGGGGCTGTCGATGCCTTCGGGCAGCGAGGGCAGGAAGTCGGTAACATGGGCGTTGGCGAGGGCCGCGTCGAGCGCCTCCGCCGAGGGCGTGTCGTCGAAGACGATGTTATCGCGCAGGCTGTCGTCGAAGAGGAGGGCCTCTTGGCTTACCACGGAGAAGGTGCCGCGGAGCGTGCTGAGTTCTGCTGCGGTGATGTCGGTGCCGCCCAGGCGAACCTCGCCGCCTTGCAGGGGCACAAGGCGGGTGAGCGCGTTGAAGACGGTGCTTTTGCCTGCGCCTGATGCGCCGACGAGGGCGGTGGTCTGGCCTTTGCGCGCGGTGAAGCTGAGCCCGTTCAGGGCGAAGGCGGCGCCGAACTGGACGCTCACGTCATTAAAGACGATATCGCCGGGCTCAAGCGCTTTGGGCGAAGCGGGGGAGGAGATGCTGGGCGTTTCATCCAGGATCTCCTGCACGCGCTCGAGGCTCGCGGCCACGGTCTTGAGGAGGCCGTTAAGGTTGGCCAAGCGGCGCACCGGATCAAACGCAAGGGCCATAGCCGTGAAGAAGGACATGAACTGGCCCACGGTCTTCTCGCCCGAAATGATCTCGGCCCCGCCATAGATCAGCACGCCGAGGAAGCCCAAGCCGGTGATGATGTCGATCATGCCGGGCAGAAGCGTGCGGCCGAACTCGCTCTTTGTTTCGGTCTCCACGCGGGCTTTGTTTTCTTCGCCGTAGCGGCCCGTCTGGTAGCCCTCGAGCCGGTTGAGTTTGACGGTGGAGATGCCCTGGTAGATCTCATCGAGCCTGAGCGACATGCGCGCGGCCACTTCTCGAGCCTGCAGGGATTTGCGGCGGATGTAGCCCTGCACGAGGAGGGAAGGCGCCACAACGAGGGGTGCACCGCCCACGGCAATCAGCGTCCATAGAGGATCAACGTTGATGGCCACGATCATAAGTACGATGAGGCTGACCGTGTCGCGCCCGATCCCGGTGACGAGGCCCGTGGCGCCTGTGATGATCATCAGCGCGTCGCCCTGCACACGTTCGATCATGTAGCCGGGGGGATGGGTGGCGTGGAAGTCGGCGTCGAGCTTCAGCGTGTGGCTGAGCATCTCCATCCGCATGGCGGCCTGGACCTTCTCGCCCACGTACTTCATCGTCACGCGCTGGCCGGAGTTCGACACGGCGCGAATGACAAAGAGCGCGAAGATCCCGCCGCCCACGAACCAGAGCGCATCACTCTCACCTGCGACCAGCACGCGGTCGAACATGGGCTCCATCATGTAGGAGATCGCGCCGAGCACCGATCCCTGCAGCACCATGAACGCCAAGGCGAGCGCGATCAGCCACACGTAGGGGCGGCAAAACCGCGTCCACAGCCAGCGCATCCGCGCTGCGTCAGAAGGAGAGGTGGAGGGTGTGTCGGCCAAGGCTCGTTCCGCAAGTCTCGCGCCTCATGTAGGCGCGGCGCGGGGGGGAGGGCAAGTGTTTGACCTCGCTCAACGAGGCGCCTACCTCTTCGCCAAGTGCTGATTGAGGATCCGATGACCGAGACGAACCTTTCCTGGGGCCGCCCAATGCTTGCCATTCCGGGGCCCTCCGTGATGCCCGACCGCGTGCTGCAGGCGATGCATCGCCCGGCGCCGAATATTTATGCCGGGCAGCTTGTGGAGATGACGGCCTCGATCATTCCGGATCTGAAGGCGGTGGCGCGTTCCACTTCCCATGTGGCGATGTACATCGCCAACGGGCACGGCGCTTGGGAGGCGGCACTGTCGAACACGCTTTCGCGCGGGGACAAGGTGCTTGTACTGGCCACGGGTCGCTTCGCGCATGGTTGGGCCGACATGGCCGGTTTCATGGGCGTGGAATGCGATATCGTCGATTTCGGCAAACGCTCCCCCTTCGATCTGGCCGAGGTGGAGGAGAAGCTGCGGGCCGATAAGGCGCACGAGTACAAAGCCGTGCTCGCGGTACAGGTCGATACCTCGACCTCTGTGAAGTCCGACATCGCGGCGTTGCGCAAAGCGATGGATGCCGCCGGTCACCCGGCGCTCTTGATGGTGGATTGTATCGCCTGCCTCGGCTGCGATGATTTCCACATGGACGCTTGGGGCGTCGACGTGATGGTCGCGGGTTGCCAGAAAGGCCTGATGACCCCGCCGGGCATGGCCTTCGTCTTCTTCTCCGACAAGGCCGATAAGGCGCGCG
>JBCBFV010000133.1:0-6893 GCA_038527425.1 Pseudomonadota bacterium | reverse complement strand
CTCTGCCTGATCGGCCACGGGGTTCGTGGTGTCAGGTGTGGCGGCGGCCATGATGATGTCGACCTCTTCACCCAGGATGAGGTCGGCAGCCACTTCCGCGGCCCGGTTTGGGTTCGACTGGCTGTCGCGCGTGATGATCTCAACGCCCCAAGAGGAGCCGTTGTTCTCCAGCCCGCCCGCGAACTGTGCGCGGATACCTTCGAGGATGTAGTCATCCGCTTCGGCAAAGCCAGCGAGAGGGCCGGTCTTGGGGCTCACAAAGCCCACTTTCAGCGTCTTGTTCTGCGCATAGGCCCGGGTGCCGCGCAGGATGGCCGGGGCCGCAACGGCGGCACCTGTGGCCGCTAGGAAATGACGGCGCGAGGGGCGCATTGGCGTGTTTCGTTTCATGTCTTCCTCCCAGTATTCGGGCTCAGAGGCCCTTTGTCTTGCTGCCACCAAAGCATAATATCGATATTTTTGATAGCTTCTTTATAAATCTCGACAGGCGGCGGCGCGTCAGCTGGCCTCCGGCGCAAGGACGAAATCGTGGACGACTTCGTAGAAGGGGCCGTCTGCACCCTCGGCTTTGATGCGGGCGGGGTCCTCGATGAGGTCGAACTTGGCGAGCAAGCTCTCCTTCACGCCGAAGACCGCGTCGGTGTCGATGTAGTCGTCATCGGGGTCGAAGATGTGGGTGACGAGTGTCTCGAACCCCTCCGCTTCGAGGATGTAGTGCAGGTGCGCGGGGCGGAACGGGTGGCGCCCAAGCGCACCCAGCAGTTTGCCCACGGGACCATCGTCCGGGATCGGGTAGAAGCGCGGCTTTGCGCCCCAGAAATAGTAGGAACCATCGTCACCCGTGCGGAAGACGCCGCGTAGGTTGAAGTCTGGCTGGATGCCTTTCTGTTGCACGTCATAAAAGCCATCATCATTGGTCTGCCAGACGTCTATCTTGGCGCCCGCGATGGGCTGGCCGTCGGTCCCGAGGATACGGCCTTTGATCAGCATCGGGTGGCCTTTGCCATCGAGGCATATGTTGGCGCCCATGGGCAGCTCTGGCACATCCGGGATGTGGAAGGGGCCGAGAACTGTGCTCTCTGACGCGCCGCTGGGTTTGCGGTTGTTGATGGCATCCACCAGCATCGAGACGCCGAAGATATCCGAAAGCAAGATAAACTCTTGCCGCCAATCATCTGATTTATGACCAGTTTCTGTGAGAAACTGGATGGCTTGAAACCATTCCTCCTGCGTGGGCTCGATCTCCTTCACCGCCGCGTGGAGGTGGCGGGTGATGGCGCCCACGACCTCGGCCAACCGGGGCTCCGTCGTCTTGGCAATACGAGAGACGACCACCTCGGCGGAGTTCGCTTCGGTGAAATATCCGTTGGATGCGTTTTCCATGGCGACCTCGGTATCTTTCATCGTGCCAGAACGGCGCTCAGCACGCGGTTGAGTTCGGCTTTGGGATTGTCGGCCAGCGCATCGGCGCGCCAGGCCACGTGTTGGTCGGGGCGCACAAGGATGCAGCCACTGTCACTGACCTCGCGGGAGCGGGCCCAATCACCGGTGTGATCCACGAACTCTTGCCGCGGACCGATGACATGGGCGGCGATCTCGATGCCGAGCTCTGCAGCGACCGCCGCTGCAGCTTCGACCCAAGCCTCGCCCCCAAGGCCCGTGAGCACCGTGAAGCGCCCGCCGCCGGAGAGATCGAGGGTGGAATGCTTGCCGCCCTGCGCGTCAAAGAGCCAGGAATGCGGGATGCGCGCACCGGGCCATGTGGTGGGCTGGTAATGGAGCTCCGCATCGAGGGCGAAGTCAGGCTCCATCTGACGATCGGTGACGATGGCCTCCGAGCGGTAGCGCTGGTTCATCTCTACGCCGTGGGCGTCGAATTCGTACTTCTTGAAGGCGATGGCGGCATTCAGGGCCGCGCGCTGCGCTTCAGCCTCGGGGCCAGAGCCACAGCGGGCGTCCATATTGGATTTGATGACTTCGATATCATCACCGCCGGTCATGCCGAGAGCTTCAAAGATCGGGCCGAACTCGCCGATGGACTGATTGGCGCGGGTGACGATCTGCTTGGCCACCGGCGCGCGTTCGTCGTTGTAGCTGTCGAGCAGTTTCTCGCCCGCTTGGCCTTTCAGCACCGCTGCGATCTTCCAGCACAGGTTGAACGCATCCTGGATGGAGGTGTTCGATCCCAGACCGTTCGAGGGCGGGTGCCGGTGGGCGGCGTCGCCCATGATGAAGACGCGGCCGTTCGACATCCGCTCCGCATAGGCGTCATTCACGGTCCAGGTGTTGGCGGACAAAAGCTCGATCTCGAGCTCGGGGTCGCCCACGAGCTGGCGCGCGACCTCGGTGGCCATGGCCTCATCGACCTCCGGCGCAGGCTCGTTGATGTCGTAGCCCCAAACGATCAGCCATTCGTTCCAGGGGCGGATCATGCGCACGAGGCCCATGCCAATGCCGCCGACATCCGCGCCGGGTTGCATGACCCAGTAGAGGACGGAAGGGCGGTGGGCGACGTATTTCGACAGATCCGCCTTGAAGAGGATGTTCATCGACCCGCCGACACCCATCTTGCCTGCGATAGGCAGCTTCTCATTCTCGGCCACGAGGGAATTCCCACCGTCCGCGCCGATCAGATACTTGGAGCGGACTGTGAATTCCTTGCCCGTCAAGCGGTCGAGGCAGGTGGTGGTGACCCCGTCTGCGTCCTGCACGTGGCTTTTGTATTCCGTGCTCATGCGTGCCTGCGCGCCGCGGGAGCAGGCGGTTTTGAAGAGAAGCGGCTCCATGAACGTTTGCGGCAGGTCGTTCATGAAAGTCGGGCTCGACATCAGGTGCTCCGCCTTGGAGATCGGGTGCGTGCCCCAGCTGTTCATGCGCCCGATTTCTTCGCCCGCAAGGCTCTCGCAAAAGACGTTCTCGCCCATGAGCTCCTGCTCGGTGGCGTGAAGGTAGGCTTCTCCCTCAACGTCATGGCCGAGGTCGCGCAGCACCTCCATCGTGCGCTGGTTGGTGATGTGCGCGCGCGGCGTGTTGGCGAGCCAGCGGTAGCGGTTGATGACCATCGTCTCGACCCCATAGGTCGCCAGAAGCGCCGCCGAGGAGGAGCCTGCTGGCCCCGTGCCGATGATCAGGACGTCGGTAGAGATGTCAGCCATGAGAGGTCGTTCCTTGTTGGTCAAAAGGCCGGGGCGTCGCCTGCCCAGGAGGCCTTCAGCAGTGTCAGAATGTCAGCTTCAGTGATCGGATGCGGGTTGGGGTAGGGCTTGGTGGTGGCGATCTGAGCCGCCTTTTCGAGGTCTTCCTCAGTCAACCCAAAGTCGCGAAGCGCGAGAGGCGCGCCCATGCGTGAGGCAAAGTCATAGAGCGCCTGACCTGCGTGATCGCCGCCGAAAAGTTCAGTAATCGGCGCGAGCTCCTTTGCCGCGGAGCGGGCGTTATAGGCGATCGCGTGAGGCAGCACGATCGCATGCGTCTCGGCATGAGGCAGATTGAAGGAGCCGCCGAGCGTGTGACAAAGCTTGTGATGCAGCGCCATGCCCACTTCGCCCAGAACCCGCCCGCAGGCCCAGGCGCCGCGTTGCGTGCCTTCACGTGCCGCGAGGTTCTCGGGATCCTTCAGCACCTCAGGCAGCCCGGTTACGAACGCCTCGAGCCCGTCTCGCGCCATCCGATCCGTCTCTGCCGTGCGGTTCGGGGCATAGAGGGCCTCCGCCGCATGGGCCATGGCGTTCAGAGCCGACGTGACTGTCATGGGAATGGGAAGGGTGCGCACGAGCTCGGCGTCGTAAATGACAACACGTGGGCGCAAAGCGGGGTCGCTCATGGTGGTTTTGATGCCGTTCTCGGTCTGGCCGAGGATCGGGGTCGCTTCGCTTCCCGCATAGGTCGTGGGGATCGCGATTTGGGGCAGGCCCGTGCGATGCGACAGCGCTTTGCCCAGCCCGATGGTCGATCCGCCTCCAATCGCCACCAGGCAATCTGCCTTGAGCTCGCGCAAGTGGGTCAGCGCTTCCTCGGTCACTTCAACGGGCGTGTGCATGGCGGCTTTGGTGAAGACTCCCGCGGCGAGGTTGCCGAGATCAGCGCTTGTCGCCAGCGCCGCATCACATTGATTGGGGGTGGAGAGCACGAGGGCGCGAATGGCGCCCAAGCCACGCACCGCGTCGGCCACGGCGTGGCGTGATCCCGCGCCGAAGCGCGCAACAGGCTGATCAGGTTTCGTCAGCATCATGTCCTCCCTCCTTCAGGTTATCGCCTGTTTTCGAGATGTTGATCGAAAGGCTGATCATTAATATAGCTTTGGGTTATGCAATTAGACCCCAGACACCTCTCGATCCTCGCCGCCATCGTTGATGCAGGCGGCGTTTCCGAGGCCGCGACCCGGATCGGGAAGTCGCAGCCAAGCCTTTCGCGCAGCCTTGCGCTGCTGGAGGCACGTCTGGGCACGCCGCTCTTTGAGAAGGGGAAACGCCCGCTTAGACCGACTGAGCTCGGGCTCGCACTGGCGGACGAAGGCCGCGCGATCGCTCAAGCAACCGAGGCCGCGGCCCGCACAGCACGCAATCACACAAGCGGCCACGCGGGCACGATCCGCGTTGGCGGCACGCCCGTTTTCATGGATGGCGTGATCTCCCCCATGATTGCGGCGTTTCAGGCCGAATTCCCCGGTCTGCGCGTGGATCAGAGCTATGGCTACGTCGGCGAACTGACCGACCAACTCGAGCGTGACCAGATCGATCTCGCGATCTGCCCCGTTTTGCCCAAGGAGGTGCCAGAGGCCTTCGTTTTTCAAGAATTGCTGCCGGGCCGGAATGTGATCGCTTGTGGGGCGGGGCACCCTTTAGCCCGCAAGTCCTCACTGCGCCTCGATGATATCGCGCCGTTCCCGTGGATCGCTCCGCCCTCAAACAGTCCGCTTTTCAGAGACCTTCGCCAGACGCTCAACGAGATCGGGATCACCGACATGCGCATCAGCTTCTCGGGCGGGTCGCTGACATCGATTCTCAACGTGCTTGCGGCCTCCGAGGCGTTGTCGATTCTACCATATTCGGTGGTCTTTTCTCAGCGCGCGACAGGGCAGCTTCACGCCCTGCCGATCAAGATCACACACCCGGAGCGCCAACTGGGCCTCCTAGTCCGCCGCTCGGACACGCGCCCGGCGACGCGTCGCTTAAGCAGCCACCTAGGCGCTCTGATTGACGGGCTATCACGCCAGATTGCCGAGCATGAACGCCGCCAAGTCTGGCACGCATAGCGCCCTAAGGCGCTGATCTTTCAACCGATTTTAAGAGAGTAGTGGCTCCGGCGGTAGGGATATAACCGCGTTTCACCATGTGCACCATGTGTCGCTCCAAAGACTAAAGATACCCTGTTCTTTATGACGAAGGAGCCATCCGACACTGGACATGGTGCACATGGTGCACCACTACTTGCGAAGGGGCAGTGGTACACTGGTGGTATACTGAAGTGGATAGATCGAATGGGCGCACTTTCGGCGAAGCAGATCGAAAATCGGAAGAATTTGAAAGTTGGGCTGAACGCTGACGGGGGCGGGCTGTATCTCAAACTCACGCCCACAGGCAGCCTGTCGTGGGTCTATAGATACCAGATCAACAAACGCCGTCGGCTGCATGGGCTGGGCGCGTATCCGGCCGTCACGCTGTCAGCAGCGCGAGAAGCGGCACAGCAACGGGCAGTCATGGTCCGCGCTGGTGTCGACCCGATCGACGCGCCTGAAGCGCTCAGCGACGCCCGGCAGCGGTCCACAGTGGCCGATATCGTGGCTGCTGCGTTCAAGGCCCGGCGCGGTGGTTTCAAATCTGAACGTGCGGCGGGCCGGTGGTTAATGCCGCTGAAAAATCATGTCGTACCTGCGATCGGCCATCGATACCCGGCGGACCTGACGCCGCGCGATCTGCAGCGTGCGTTCGCCCCGATTTGGAAGACGAAGGCCGAAACCGCACGGCAGGGGCTGAACCGTTTGGTGATCTGCTTGCGCTATGCCAAGGCGGAAGGGGATGCGATCGGCAGCCTGTCAGAGCTGAAAGCCGACGCGCTAACGCTGTTAGGTGATCAGGAACGGCCGGAAACAGCCGCACATATCCCGGCCATGCCGTTCGCAGATGTTCCGGCGTTCTATCAGCAGCTGACTAAGATCGACACGGTCGGTGCGCTGGCGTTGCGTCTGGCGATCGTTACAGGGCTGCGGTCGGGTGCAGTGCGTCCAGCGCGTACCGATTGGATCGACCTTAAAGCTCGTACGCTGACCGTGCCGCCGGAGTTCATGAAGGGCCGCAAGGGGAAAGTCGCCGCGTACGTCTGCCCGCTGTCTGTCGAAGCGTTGGCGGTCATCGATCGGGCTGTGTCGCAGGCGGTCGGGGGCTACCTGTTCCAGGGCAGTGGCAAGCGCGTGCCGTATATCAGCGATATGACCATGCTGAAGATCATGCGCGATCGGCCCGCCCTGTGCGGGGATGCAAAGCCGCACGGGTTCAGAGCGTCGCTGAAAGAGTGGATGCAGCACGGCAGCCACGATCAGGCGATCGACTATCAGCTGTCGGAACGTGTGCTGCAACATAAGGTTCTTACCGACGTTCAGCAGGCATACGACCGTGGTGATTATCTCGACGACAGACGCCGCGTGTTGGACGCGTGGGGTGCGTTTCTGACCATGGACCCCGAAGCCGAAATCGTAGCCCGCCGCGAACGATTGCTGGCTGAGCTGAAAAAATTGGATCGGCGTGGCTGACTCGCGGTCATTTTCCGCCCCTCTAATACGTCCAGTTTTCACGTGTGAAGCGACTTCAAGGCGAGGTGACAGGCTCAATCAATGTCCCTTCTGTGCGCAAAGCCGACCTCCGATGCCAGACGGACGCGCACTTAGCACGCGTTCG
>JBCBFV010000132.1:0-6903 GCA_038527425.1 Pseudomonadota bacterium | reverse complement strand
ACAGATACCGCTTTTGTCACGCTCGATACGATCCCCTGTTTCGTTGCGGGAACGTTGATCCTCACCCCGGACGGTGAGCGTCGTATCGAAGAGCTTACGCCCGGCGATCTTGTCATGACCCATGACAATGGTCCCCAGCCGCTGCGGTGGATCGGCAAGCGCACCCTGCCTGCCGAAGGCACCCTTGCGCCCATCCGCATTGAGGCCGGTGCGCTGGGCGAACATCGTCAGCTTCTCGTCTCGCCCCAGCACCGCGTGCTAATCCGCGATACGCTGTCTGAGCTTCTCTTCGGCGATTCCGAGGTTCTCGTCAGCGCCAAGCATCTCGTGAATGACAAGACGATCCGTCCTGCGGCGGGAGGGTTTGTGACCTACGTCCACCTCCTCTTTGACAGCCATCAGGTGGTCTTCTCCGAGGGCCTCGCGACTGAGAGCTTCTTGCCCGGGCCGCAAACCAACGACCTCTTCGAGCAAGAAGTGCTCGACGAAATCTGTGCCATCTTCCCGGAACTCGATCCCGCGACGGGGGATGGCTACTCGCCCTCGGCACGGCGCACGTTGAAAGCCCACGAAGCGCGAGTCCTCATGCAGGGGAGCGCTGCATGAACTGGGTCGGCCTCGCAGACGCACAGGGTGCACAGTTCGATCTGACTGGCCTCGCCAATCGC
Source organism: Pseudomonadota bacterium (assembly GCA_038527425.1). Taxonomy (GTDB): domain Bacteria; phylum Pseudomonadota; class Alphaproteobacteria; order Rhodobacterales; family Rhodobacteraceae; genus Shimia_B. Next base: position 6,235 of record JBCBFV010000132.1, on the reverse strand, counting down.
GCCCGACGCCGGGCGGCGAAGGTAGCAGAGACCCCCGGCGCCCTCGCGAATAGAGGCACCCTCTTGCTCGAGGCAGACGTGGCGCAGTTCACCGTGCCGCGCGAACTCATCACTCACGCCCTTGGTGCCAGCTACGGGTTGAGCATTGCCTTCGGCGAGAACGACGGCCTCGATTTTGAATTGTCCCTTGGACGTTCAAACTGGGCCGAGACACTACCGCTGCGGATTACCGACGAACTGCAGGTGGTGCGCATTTCCTATGCCTGGGATGTCGCATCGCGCGCGGCTGTGCTCTCGGTCTTCCAGCCGCGCAGCCAGCATCTCGTTCAGGTCCTCATTCCCGAACCTCGGCCCGTGCCGCTGGCCGCACTACGTAGCCTTGTGCATGACGCCCCTGACATGTGCCGCGCCAACGACATCGGTTTTCTGGCTCTCTCCCGTGAATTCGAACCCGCAGGCGCCATGCCCGGCCTCGACCGGCGCACCCTGATCGACACGCCGCGTGGCCCCCGCCGTATCTCCGAGATCATGGCAGGCGATTTGGTCTACACCGCGGACGGCGATCGCCGTGAGGTGATCTCCACCGTGAGCCGGGTACTTCCAGCGCGCGGCTCTTTCGCCCCCCACAATTTGCATGCGCCGTACCTTGGGCTCGAGAGGGATCTGCTTGTCAGCGGTGAGACGTTGATCGAGCTGCAGGGCTCGGACGTCGAATACCTTCTCGGGGTCGAGCAGGTGTTGGCGCAGGCCTCGCAGGTGGGGGACCGCGCGTACCTCGGCGAGGATCAGGCGACGGCCACCTATCACCAGCTTATCCTTGAGGAGCCGGAGCTATTGGACGCTAGTATTGGTGTGCTCAGCCTCAACCTTTGTGCCGCCTCACCCAACGGCCTTGCGGCGGCAACCACGCTTTGGGCCGATGCAGGCGGGCGGGTAGCGCGCCACATCGGCGATCCACTGCCGCTGGCACGGCCTTACGAGGTGATCACACTTAATGCGGCCCGCGCGGCCTAGTCCTCGAAGAAGGGCGTGACCTGCGCCACGATGACCGCATTCTCGGCCAAGGCGCGATCCATGAGCGCGCGCTCTTCTTCCGGGATGTCATGACCTTCCTTCAGCCGCTCTTCCAACGTGCCGTAGCCGGAGACATCGAGTGGAGCCATTTCCGCCTGCTTGAGGATCGCCACACTCTCGCGCACGGCTTCGGCCTCGTCCACGCCGGAGGCATAGAGCATCAGCGCCGCACCGGTCGCCTTCTCGGGCAGGCCGTCTCCTGCCTTGCGGCCCACTTCCACGAGCAGCGTGTAGACTTGATGAGGCTTCTTGGGCTTTTTCTCGGTCATGGCGTTTCATCGGAGATGACTGCGCCCTTGGCAAGCCCTCAGCCGCGTCTGGGCGGTGGCGGGCCGCGACGCCCGTCTGGTCGCCCGCCTCCTCCACCTTGGTGCATGAAGTCGGAGCTGACCGTCCCTGTGAAGCAACGCGGGAAGAACGGATACGTGTCCGTGGCAAAGTACATGTACTGGCCGTTGACCATGGCGCCGTTGCATTCATCCAGATTGCCGGAGCCGGCGACGTATTCGTAATCCTCCTCGTAGGTCCCATCATGGGCACCGCCCATGCCTTCGACCCGCCAGCCGGAGCTACGATCCCGCGAGAACCCGTTGCGACCTGACGGGTCAAATTATTCCGCCGTGCCGGGCCGGAAGGGAATGCCCGCCAGCGAGACACCGGATGTCTGAACATTGCGTGTCACGGTGCCGGTTCGAATGGGCGTCGCATCCACGCAGAAGCTGTGATTTTGCGTCTCCAGCGATGCGCGGGCGCGGAACGGGCCGTAGCTGTGGTTGGGCACCCCGTCCGAGGTGATGCAACGTTCGTCACCTTTGATGGTGATCGTAGCGTCTGCATGGGCCATGCTAACGGCCGAGATCGTGAGGGTGAGGGCTACGGCAAGTGTCTTCATCGGGGGCTCCCTGGCGTTTCGTCCCTCTGATACGAGCGCGCGCGGGTGTTCCGTCGCGACTCTTTTTCGCCTCCAATTGTTACAGTTTCCCACCGCGCAGTCAGCCACGGCGAGGCGCTGCGATCATCCTGCGAGAAACGCGTGTTCATTTGAGCGCTGAGATGGCGCCGCGAGAACCGCCGGTGCCACGCCTTTCGAGAAGGAAAGTGCGGCATTTTCAAAGACCTGCGGCAGGTCAACGCACCTATGACAGGGGGTGCCATTTTTGTGAGAAAAGTTAGGGGCTTAGCAGCTATCGCCATCGCCTCTCATTCGCATGCTGCGAGCTAGATCGTCTGGCAATTGTGTCCAGGCGGCGACCCGAGAAAAAGGAACTTACCATGTTAAAGACACTCGTAGTTGCAGGCGCTCTCGCCATGGCTTCCACCGTTGCGGTAGCCCAAAATGCGAACTTCGGGCACCTCGATGGTGTCATGGAAGGCGATCACACGATCAACCTGAACCTCGTCCGCTCGGACGTGCCCGCGATCGTTCAGATCGAAGATCTTCGCGGCAAGGTTCTCGGCATGACGATGGTCAACGCAGGCGTCAACAGCGATGTCCGCGTCACGCTCGGCGCCAATGGCCCGATGCAGGACATCCTCGCCAAGATCATCGTCGACGGCGAAGTCGCTGACCTGAAGCGCATCCAAGTTCGGTAACGCCCTAGGGGGCAAAGGCAGGGGCGCTCCGGTTTTGGGCGCCTCTGTTGTTTCCGGGTTCAATCGCTGAGTTTGCGCCCGATCCAGATCAGGCTTGCGGCCCCTGCGCAGGCCACGATGAACTGGGGAATAAGGTTGGTTTCTGCGTAGATGCCAACCTTGCCCAGCATCCAATTCAACAGACCCGCGCCGATCACGCCAAGCAGCACGTTGGCCAACACGCCGGTCTTTGCCTTCATGATGTTCGAGGCGACCCACCCGGCGAAGCCGCCCACGATGATCGACATGAAGAACCCGAGGCCCATCGGATTAGTCCCGCAGAAGCTCGTTAATGCCCGTCTTGGAACGGGTCTGTTCGTCCACGCGCTTCACGATGACCGCGCAGTAGAGCGACACGTTGTTCTTGGACGGCATGGAGCCTGCAACGACGACGGAGTAGGGCGGAACCTCGCCGTACATCACTTCGCCGGTTTCGCGGTCCACGATCTTGGTGGATTTGCCGATGAAGACCCCCATGCCGAGGACGGAGCCCTCACGCACGATGCAGCCTTCGACGACCTCGGAACGCGCGCCGATGAAGCAGTTGTCTTCGATGATGGTCGGGCCCGCCTGCATGGGCTCGAGAACACCACCGATGCCCACGCCGCCGGACAGATGTACGTTCTTGCCGATCTGCGCGCAGGAACCCACGGTCGCCCAGGTGTCGACCATGGTGCCGCTGTCGACATAGGCGCCGAGGTTCACGAAGGAGGGCATCAGCACCACGCCCGGCGCGATGTAGGCAGAGCGGCGCACAACGCAGTTCGGCACGGCGCGGAAGCCAGCCTCTTTCCAGTCACCTTCGCCCCAGCCGGCCCATTTGCTGTCGACCTTGTCCCACCAGGAGCCGTCCTGCGGGGAGCCGGACTGCATTTCCATATCCTTCAGGCGGAAGCCCAGCAGCACGGCCTTCTTGGCCCACTGGTTCACGTGCCAATCGCCGCTGTCGAGCTTTTCGGCCACGCGGAGCGTGCCGCCGTCGAGCGCATTGAGCGTCTCTTCGATGGCCTCACGCGTCTCACCCGTCGTCGCGGGCGTAATGGTATCGCGCGCGTCCCACGCGGCTTCGATGGCGGTTTCTAGCTGAGCGTTCGACATGGTTTCTCCTCGCGCATTCCGGGCGGCATGTAGCGTGGCCGGGCGAGAAGGAAAAGGCTACTGGCGCGAAGGTTCTGCGATTGAGTCCTCATCAGAGGCGTCGTGCAGCCCCTCGTTGAAGATATCCTCGAGGCGCGCGTTGAACTCTGCCAACGGGATCGAGGTGTCGAGCCCCTCCTCGCGCCGGATGTCGACGTGAACGTGCTTGCGCCCCTTTTGACGCCCGAGGAACGAGTAGAAGAGGTCGAACTTGTGGGGGTCATGGGGGCTGAGCCCGCGGATGCGGATGGTCACGACTGGGATATCGCCAAGCGTCTTCAACGTCTCATAGGCGCCCGAGAAATGCGGCTCGATCCGCTCAAGTTTCTGCTGTTTGATGCGGCCCGCCGGGTAAAGGAGGACCATATTTCCGTTCTCGATCACGGCGCTCAGTGTGCGCAAAGCAACGGTCTTCTGGATGGCACGCCGTTCCTTCGACCAGGTCTTGGGCGATGACATCGGCACAGCGCCTGCGATCATCAACGGGAACCACTGCATGGGGCTGTAGTATTCGCTGTAGAGCACCGCCGGGCGCACCCGCCGCGTCGGGTAGAGCATGCAGGCAATCATCGGGCCGTCGTGGCGCGAGCCGTGCGAACACAAGATCAAACCGCCTGGCAGGTCCTGCAGGACGGACTTGTCAGCAATCGAGATGTTGAAGAACAACCCGTAGTAGCTGCGCAGAAGGATGAAGAAGAAATGGCGCAGCCAGCGACCAAATGTGGCGTCAGCAAACCGGCGCAATGATTTCATCACGTGTTCCTCCCACGCCTTTGATAACAGCAGGGCCGCCCATGCCTATGATTTTCTTTGCCAATCGGAACCGGCACCGTAGACATGAGGAGCAGTAAAGGATGCGAGTACATGAAAGACGATCACAAAACGCGTTTCCGCCGGTCTCATCAGGACCGTGAAATCGCCGGCAAGGCACCGGTAACGCCCCAGACGCAATCACCCGCTTACGCCTTGGCCTTTGCAGACGATGCATTCCTGTGCCGCGAGGAGCTGCGGCCCGTTCGCCTCCAGCTGGAGCTTTTGAAGCCCGAGATGCTGATGGACGAAGCAGGGGTGGAAAGCACCATCGTGATGTTTGGCGGTGCCCGCATCCCTGAGCCGTCGCAAAAGCACACGGCACGGACACAGACGTTGGCTGATCTGTCCGTTCAATATGAAGAAGCCCGCAAGTTCGCGCAGCTGATGACGGAGAAGTCCCTTGAGAGCGGCGGGCGCGAGAACGTCATCGTCACAGGCGGCGGGCCCGGCGTCATGGAAGCGGGCAACCGCGGTGCGGAGGATGCGGGGGGCCGCTCCATCGGCCTCAACATCGTGTTGCCGCACGAACAGGCGCCCAATGCCTATGTGACGCCCGAGCTGTGTTTCAACTTCCACTATTTCGCGATCCGCAAGATGCACTTCCTGATGCGCGCGCGGGCGATCACCGTCTTTCCGGGCGGGTTCGGCACGATGGATGAACTCTTTGAGGCGCTGACGCTCATTCAGACCAAGCGGATGGACCCGGTGCCCTTCCTGCTCTTTGGTCGCGAGTTCTGGGAGAAGATCATCAATTGGGAGGCGCTCGCGGACGCGGGCACGATCTCGGATGAGGATCTGGAGCTATTCACATTTGTGGAAACGGCTGAAGAGGCCGTCGCGGCGCTGGATCTTTGATCCCCGCCATGCAGGGGCGTGCTGGGAACCTAGCCGCCCACTGCGTGAAGCGGGCAAACGACCTTGCCGTGGGGCAGGGTCACCAAGTTGCCCGCTTTGATTCCAAAGCCTTTGAAGCCAAGCCGGCGCCGTAGGTCAGAAGGATCGAAAGCTTCGCGGAAGTCAGACGCGAGCAGGACGCCGAGAAGCGCAACCTGCGTCGCATCAAGGGCGGATCTGTTGGGCAAAGCGTGCATGGGCAGCTCCTTCACATAAGAGACTGCCCGAACGCTCGCACAAACCTCTGCCTAATCCGTTAACGGAGGCCCGCTTACCGCGGTGCGCCGAGAACCATGACCCACATGATGCCACGGCCGGAACGCACAGCAGCCACGCCGATGTCGCGTCCGTCGGAGTTCAGCAGCGTCCGGTTGTGACCTGCAGAATTTTTCCACGCGACCATGACTTCGCCTGGGCTACGCTGCCCGCTGGCGATGTTCTCAGCGATGTAGCGCCAGCGGTAGCCCGCGCTCTGGGCGCGGTCGCCCACGCGGGAGCCGTTCACACCACGATGCGAAAAGCGGCCAGTTGTTTTCAGTTCGCAAGCGTGGCGCAGTGCCGCCCGCGTCAGTTCGCGGTCCATGCTCAGGGCGCCACGGCCCAGATTGGCGCGATAGTTGTTCGTGGTGTGAACGGCTCCCGCGTGGGCGACCGCGCCCAGAGCGCGGGCTACCGCTGGCGCTAC
>JBCBFV010000131.1:0-6907 GCA_038527425.1 Pseudomonadota bacterium | reverse complement strand
GTCGATCGTGTCGGCGATGGTGGCGTTGAATTCGTCGTCGCTTTGCTGGGCAGAAAGACCCTCGGTCAGCGCGCGCGAGAAGCTTGCAATCATGCCCGCATTCTTCGACAGCCGATCATTGGCTTCGGCGCGGGAATAGCCGCCAGACAGGGCAACGACGCTCATCACGCGATCATGGGCGATGAGCGGCGCGTAATGGTTCGCGGCCTCAGGAAGCGTCAGCTTGAGCATGATGTCGTGATCCAGACCGTCGAGTTTCGCCGCAATTGCGTCGCGCAGCATGTCCTCGGCCGCGGACTTATCGGCAATCGAGATGGTCACCTCAGGCTCGAGGATCGGCACAAGGCCGTGTGCCGCGATCTGGGCGCCCACGGCAAATTGCTGGTCCACGATGGCCTGAATGCCGTCAGCATTCGCCGCGGAGACGACCGAGCGCATCTTGGTGCCGAACACGCCGTGACCCACAGCGCGGGCGCAGAGCGCATCAAGCTCCGGCATCGGTTTCATGACCTGCACGCCGTTTGTCTCGCCCTCAAGGCCCTTGTCGACTTTCAGGAAGGGCACAACGCCCTGATCTTCCCAGAGATAAGCAGCAGAGGATTTGCCGCCCATTTCACGGTCCATCGTCTTCTCAAAAAGGATCGCACCAACCACCTTGTCGCCGCTGAACGCTGGCGCATCCACGATGCGGGAGCGCATCTGGTGGATGAGGTCATACATCTCATCCTCGCCCGAATAGGCGTCTTCCTCAATGCCATAGAGCCTCAGCGCCTTGGGGGTCGATCCACCGGATTGGTCGAGGGCGGCGATGAAGCCTTGTCCGGCGCGGATCTGATCTGCTTGGGCTTGGTTGGGCATCTAGGCGTCTCCTGATCTTGGTTAACGACAGCCCTAGAGAGGCCAAGTTAAGGAAGCAATAATGGGTGCGCTAACAGGCGCGAAGATGAGAACGGAAGTCTCATTTCCGCGCGATTGTTGCTAGCCCAGAGCTGCCACGCCAGGCAGCGTCTTGCCTTCCATCCATTCAAGGAACGCACCACCCGCGGTGGAGATGTAGGAGAACCGCTCAGACGCGGCGGCTTTGTTGAGCGCGCTGACCGTGTCCCCGCCGCCTGCGACTGAGGTCAGTTTGCCCATGGCGGTGAGCGTTGCGGCAGCCTCGGCAGCGGCGTTTGTTGCAGCGTCAAATGGCTCAATCTCAAACGCGCCCAAAGGCCCGTTCCAGATGAGGGTTTTGCACTGGGCGAAGACTTCACCGATTTTGGCCACGCTTTCCGGGCCCGCGTCGAGGATCATCGCGTCTGCGGGGCAGGCGTCGGCGGCGACTGTTTCGCTTTCAGCACCTGCTTTGAATTCACGTGCGACAACGACGTCTACGGGCAGGTGTATATGACAGCCCGCGACTTTGGCCTTGGCGAGGATCTCCTTCGCGGTATCCGCCATCTCATGCTCGGCGAGGCTTTTGCCCACGTCGATGCCTTGGGCTGCAAGGAAGGTGTTGGCCATGCCGCCGCCGATGATCAGATGATCGACGCGGCCAACAAGGTTGCCCAAAAGCTCGAGCTTGGTGGAGACTTTCGCGCCGCCCACCACAGCCGCCACAGGACGCACAGGGTTGCTTAGCGCGCCTTCAAGGGCATTGAGTTCTGCGGCCATCAAGAGACCCGCGCAGGAGGGCAGGAGGTGCGCCACGCCTTCGGTCGAGGCGTGCGCACGGTGCGCGGCAGAAAAGGCATCGTTGCAGTAGATGTCGCCAAGGCTCGCCAGAAAGCCCGCCATCCGCTCGTCGTTGGCTTCTTCCATGGAGGTGAAGCGCGTGTTCTCGACCAAGATCACATCGGCGAGGTTTTCCTCGATGAACTCGCGAGAGGGGCGGTCGACGAAGGTGACAGCATGGCCAATGTGCTCGGCCAACACTGGTGCGAGGGGCCGAAGCGACATCTCAGGGTTTGGCTGACCTTTAGGGCGGCCAAAGTGGGCCAGCAGCACAGGCGTGGCCCCTTGAGAAAGGATATGGCGGATAGTCGGCACAATGCGCTCAATCCGCGTTGCATCTGTCACCACGCCGTCCTGCATGGGCACGTTGATATCAACGCGTGTCAGAACGATTTTGCCAGCGATGTCCATTTCGGCGAGCGATTTCCAGGCCATGGTGTCCTCCTAAGTTGCGCGACTTACGCCGCAGATCGGCGAATTTATCAAGGCCCCTTTCCCTTCCGGTGCCCGCACCATAGGTTCCGCGCAAACGGATAAGGAGGGCCCCATGGCCGAAATTAAAGATCCCGAGAACACGATCCTCATGGAACTCAAAGGTGGCATGGTCACGATCGAGCTTCTGCCCGACGTCGCACCCGAGCACTCCAACCGCATGAAAGAGCTCGCGCGCGAGGGTGCCTATGACAACGTGGCTTTCCACCGTGTGATCGACGGCTTCATGGCGCAGACCGGCGACGTGGCCAACGGCAACATGGAAAAGGATTTCAACATCCGCATGGCGGGGACCGGCGGCTCCGACAAGCCCGACCTCCCAGCGGAGTTCTCCAAGCTGCCGCACGCGCGGGGCACGCTGGGAGCAGCCCGCAGCCAGAACCCGAACTCGGCCAACTCCCAGTTCTTCATCAACTTCAAAGACAACGACTTCCTCAATGGGCAGTACACCGTCTATGGCCGCGTTATCGAGGGCATGGAGCACGTGGACGCCATTGTGCGGGGCGAGCCGCCGATGAACCCGGATCGCATGATCTCGGTCAAGGTGGCTGCAGATGCGTAAGCTTCTGGTTCTAAGCGCGTTTCTCGCAGGTCCGGCCATGGGCTCGGGCCTCGAGATCGACGTGGCAGGCGCCCATACTGAGGGCACGATCACCATCGATCTGCTCGAGGATGTCGCACCAGCACACGTGGAACAGATCACCGCACTGGCCGCTGAAGGCTTTTACGACGGGGTCTACTTCCACCGCGTGATCGATGGCTTCATGGCGCAGACCGGTGACGGCGAGAATGCGAAAGTCACCGAGAACTTCCGCGCTGCCGTCGAAAGCGGCATGGCGCGGCGCTACGGCACCGGCGGCTCTGCGCTGGCGGACATCGATGCAGAGTTCTCGGACCTGCCGTTTGAGCGTGGCGTCGTGGGCATGGCCCGCAGCCAGAGCCCCAACAGCGCCAACAGCCAGTTCTTCATCATGTTCGACGACGGCCCGTTCCTGAACGGGAACTACACCGTCGTGGGTCGTGTGACCTCCGGCCTCGAAGTGCTCGACGACATCAAGCGCGGCGACAGCTCCACCTTCCAAGTGACAGGTGAGCCTGACCACATGGCCGCCGTGCGCGTCACCGAATAACGAACGCATGACCCGGTTGGGCAGGGCGCCTGACCGGGTTTTGCCATCTCCCACGGCCGCTCACCATGTTGTGAGACCCAATGGGCCGGCGCCTCCGCTTCTGTCATAAATGGGCTGATCCCTTCTGCAGGAGCTCTCCATGCGCCACCTTCTTGCTGCTAGCCTTATCTCCTTTCTGCCTTTGACGGCGGCCGCCCAAGCATCGCCTGATGCCGCACCGCAATTCTGGGACGTGGAGTGGGGCGAGACGGATTTCACCAAGAACGCCATCGACAGCTGGACGGAAGTGCTGTCCGGCGGGCCGCCGAAAGACGGCATCCCCTCCATCGAGAACCCGCAGTTTCTGCGCGTGGCCGATGAGACGGAGATCGGAGACCGCGAACCCGTCATCACGTTGGAGCTCGAGGGCGAGGTGCCGCGCGCCTATCCGATCCGCTACCTGACGTGGCATGAGATCGTGAACGACGAGGTGGGGGGGATCCCCGTGGCCGTCACTTTCTGCCCGCTTTGCAACTCCGGCATCACCTTCGACCGTCGTGTCGAAGGTCAGGTGTTGGAATTCGGCGTCTCCGGCAAGCTGCGCAATTCTGATATGATCATGTACGACCGCCAAACGCAGAGCTGGTGGCAACAAGCCATTGGTGAAGGCATCGTGGGGGAGATGACGGGCGTTCAACTGACCAAGTTGCCCACGTGGATGGAAAGCTGGGCGGAGTTCAAAGCCCGCAACCCCGAAGGCGCCGTTATGGCCCAGCCTACCGGGCACCCGCGCCCTTACGGCCAGAACCCCTATGTGAACTACGACAGCTCCTCGCGGCCGTTTCTATACTCCGGCGAAAACCCGCCCCACGGCATCAGCCCGCTTGTCCGCGTTGTCCGCGTGGGTGATCGTGCATGGCCACTGACGCGCCTTGCGGAGCTCGAAGAAGTCACCGAGGCCGGCGTCCGCATCACATGGCGCGCGGGCCAAGCCTCTGCCCTCGACGGGCGCGACATCGCCAACTCCAAGGATGTAGGCTCTGTCCGCGTCTTTGACGCCGAGACCGGTGAAAACCTGCCCCACGACGTCATGTTCGCCTTCGCCTACCACGCCTTTTGGCCTGATGGAGAATGGATGCTCGGCTCCTGAGGCCTTGCGCTCCCTGTGATCTCCGTTAGCTCTGCACTCCAAGACGAATAGGAGCCCCCCATGAGAGATCTTGCCAGATACGCCAGCCTTTCCGGCCAAACTGTTTTCATGACCGGGGGGGCCTCGGGCATCGGGGCGGAGATCGTGCGGGGCTTTGTCCAGCAAGGTGCGCGCGTGGGCTTCGTCGATTTCGACGAAGCAGGCTCCGCCGCGATGAAGGAAGAAACGGGCGCGAGCTTCCAGGTCGCTGACCTGCGCGACATCTCTGCGCTCAAGACCGCCTTTGCCAACCTCATCGACGAGCTCGGCGCGCCGAAGGTCCTCGTCAACAACGCTGCCCGCGACGACCGCCACGGGTGGGAGAGCGTGACCGAGGAATACTACGACGAACGTATCGCGGCGAACCTGCGCCACATGTTCTTTGCCACCCAGGCCTGCGCGCCCGCGATGATCGAAGCCGGGCAGGGTGGTTCCATCATCAATATGGGCTCCAACAGCTGGTGGGAGAAATCGGGTGGCATGCCCGTCTACACAACCTCCAAAGCCGCCGTGCATGGCATGACGCGAAGCTTTGCGCGCGATCTTGGTCCCCACCGCATCCGTGTGAATACCGTCGTGCCCGGCTGGATCATGACCGAGCGCCAGAAGGAGCTTTGGGTGACGGAAGAGGCGCTCAACGCGCATCTGTCGAACCAGTGCACGCCCGATCCGATCGAGCCTGATGAAGTGGCACAGATGGTCCTCTTCCTCGCCTCGGACGCTGCTAGCGCCTGCACCGCGTCGAACTTCTTTGTCGAGGCAGGCTCCATCTAATGGATGTCGCGCCATCGCTCGCAGGGTTTGGGCTGACACTCGAACCCCTTCGCGAGGCCGATTTCGATGCTTTGAGCCTTGCTGCGAGCGATCCGCTGATTTGGGAACAGCATCCCAACAAGGAACGCGGCACACCCGAAGGCTTTGCGCCCTACATCGCGGACATGTTCAAGGGCGGGGGCATGCTGGTTGCGCGTCGTGGTGATGCTGTCATCGGGATGAGCCGGTTCTACGAATGCCCGGAGGCGCCGGGGCGCTGGGCCATCGGCTATACCTTTCTCGTCCGATCTGAGTGGGGCGGGGCCACCAACAAGGCGATGAAGTCCTTGATGCTCGAACACGCCTTTCAGACAGAGCCTGCCATCTATTTTCACATCGCGGAAGACAACCTGCGGTCCCAACACGCCACGGCCAAATTGGGCGCGGTGCGGGTGCCAGGCGTTGGGCCTGGCAACGCCTCCCAGCGATGGGAGCTGACGAAATCAGCATGGTCGGCTGCATCCTGACGCTACGGCGTTCTGGTCAGAGCGTCGGGTAGCCGCTAGGTGACGTGAAGGTAAACTTTGGGAGGAAGCCCCATGGCAGGCAAGGCCACATTCGATTTCACTGGCAAGAACGTGTTCGTCGTTGGCGGCACATCGGGCATCAACCTGGGCATTGCAGAGGCTTTCGCAGCCGCTGGCGCCCGGATGGGTGTCGCCTCCCGCAAGCAGGACAAGGTGGACGCCGCCGTGGCCAAGTTGGGCGAGGGCGCGCTGGGCTACGCCTATGACGTGCGCAACTACGACGACGTTGCCGCAGCATTCGCCGCCTTTGAAGAGACCGCGGGCAAGATCGACGTTCTCGTCTCTGGTGCCGCGGGCAACTTCCCAGCTCCGGCTGTGGGCCTCAGCCCCAACGGCTTCAAGTCGGTCGTGGATATCGACCTCATCGGTACGTTCCACGTGATGCGCGCAGCCCACAAGCACATGGCGCGGCCGGGGTCGATCATCAACATCTCCGCTCCGCAGGCCGTCCAGGCGATGCCTTTCCAGATCCACGTTTGCGCCGCAAAGGCCGGCGTCGACATGATCACCAAGTGTCTGGCGATCGAGTGGGGCGCTGAAGGCCTGCGCGTGAACTCCGTCATTCCGGGCCCGATCGATGGGACCGAAGGGATGGATCGCCTCGCACCTACCGAGAAAATGCGCACTGCCGTCGAGAAGTCGGTTCCGATGCAACGCATGGGCACGCCTGATGATGTGGCTGACCTCTGCCTCTTCCTCGGCTCTGACGCGGGCCGCTATGTCTCCGGCTCCATCGTGGGCGCAGACGGTGGCTGGTCCATCGCGGGTGCACGGCTCGACATGATGATGGGCTGATCGCCGCTCTCATGAGCGAAGATCAGCTTATAAGGAAATCCTGACTTCCGGTACAACTGGGGGTCGAGTATCTTCCAAGGCGCGGCAATTATTTCTGCCGCGCTTTTTTATTTCGACGACCAAGACATTTTATCGGAGATTTTTCATGCCGAATGATCGGAGAGAAGAGGCGTTCCGTGTGCGCGTTGAAGCCGCACAGCACGCCAAGAACCGCACCCACCCAGACCACCGCGCGAACCCGGACGAGGCCCGATTTGCCTCAGCCA
>JBCBFV010000130.1:0-7024 GCA_038527425.1 Pseudomonadota bacterium | reverse complement strand
CATATCAATGACATCCTCGGCGTTCTTCGGGCTCGTCGTCATGCCCATAAACGTCTTGTCGGAATGCTTCATCGACGAATACGTGATCCGCAGATGCCGATGCGAGATCGGGTGATCCATTGGCTCAACGATGTGATGCGCCGAGGAATGGATCGCCGGCAGCATGTGCGAGAGCTTGTGGAAATTGGCCAGATCATCGAGCGTCGGCCCCCGTCGCACATCGTCGAGGTCGCGCAGATATGGCGCGCCGGTCATCGGCACGAAGATCGAGTGATCGTTTCCGAAAGGCAGACTATTTGCTGGATTGCGTGCCGTGTAAGTGAAGCTCTCGGGGATCGTGGCGATCAGCTCGCGCACGAGGCCACGGTCGAGATGGACCGTCTCCCCCCTGACATCGGCCCCTGTCTTCTTCCAATCTTCCAGCGCGATCTCATCGCGGAAGACGACGCCGACGTCCTCAAGGATGCCCATTGAGGCCTCGTCGATCTTCTCGACCTGCTCCTGATCCATCACTTCGGTGAGCGGTAAGCGCCGTTTGAGCGCGGGCAGCATTGTGAAATCACGCGCCTGGCGCGCCGCCTTGCGTGCCCCGCGACCGCGGCGGCTCGTTCCCGTAGCCTCTACATTCATCCCACGTCGTCTCCGTCTGCGGGATCGCTCAGGTCGATCCAGATTGTCTTGGTTTCCGTGAATTGGTCGTGGGCCGCGATGCCATTGTCACGCCCGCCGAAGCCGGAAAGCCCGTAGCCCCCAAAAGGTGTGGCAGCAGAGCCTTCGCCGTAGCAATTCACCGTAACAGTGCCCGCGCGGATCGCTCGCGCCGCGCGAATAGCTTTGCGTGTATTTGCAGTAAAGACAGAGGCTTGCAGACCGTACTTTGTGTCATTTGCCAGCTCGATCGCTTCGTCATCTGAGGCGACAGTGATCACCGATAGGACTGGGCCGAAGATCTCCTCTCGCGCGCGCGGATCGTCCTTGGAGACCTCGTAGATCGTGGGCGGAATATAGGGGCTATCTGCGGTGCCCCCGACCAAAGCGTCGCCACCAAGATACGCCGTAACCTTTGCGCAGTGTTCGCCATCCACAAGGGCGCCAAGATGATTTGACGGATCGAGCGGATCGCCCGTCTTCCAATCGCGCACCCGCGCCACGACGCGCTCAAGGAGCGCTTCTTTTACATCAGCATGAACGATCAACCTACTGTTTGCAGTACAGTTTTCGCCCATATTCCAGAATGCAGCGTTCACCACATGCTCGGCCACGTGATCGAGGTTCTCTGCGTCTCGCAGCACCACAGCCGGGTTCTTGCCCCCGCATTCGAGAACCACCTTCTTAAGGTTGCTCTCGGCGGCATAGGTCAGGAACCGGCGGCCCGTTTCAGTGGAGCCGGTGAAGCTCACCATATCGACGCCCTCGTGGCGGCCCAAAGGCTCTCCCACTGTGGGTCCGTCGCCCGGCAGCACCTGCAACACCCCTCTCGGCAGCCCCGCCTCCATCGCGAGCTCCGCCATGCGCAGCGCGGTCAATGTCGTCTGCTCCGCTGGTTTCACGATCACGGAATTCCCTGCCGCGAGCGCCGGTCCGATCTTCCATGCCAACATGAGGAGCGGGAAGTTCCAGGGCAGCACACAGGCCACCACGCCAATCGGCTCCCGCACGATCAGGCCCATGGCATCGTCCTGCGCGGGCGCCACCTGATCATAAATTTTGTCAGCAGTTTCAGCGTGCCACTTGATGCAGTTGATGCTCTCTGGAAGATCAATCTCTTCGCAATCACGGATCGGTTTGCCGCTATCTAGGCTCTCCATCACCGCCAGCTCACGGCGGTTGCGGGTCATCAGCTTGCACAGGCGGATCAGCACGTCCTTGCGATCCGAAGGATGCATCGTGGCCCAGCGCCCTTGGTCGAAGGCTTCCCGTGCCTTCTCGACCGCCAGATCGACATCTTCTGCGGTGGCGGACACGATCTCCGCGAGGCCATCGCCTGTTGCGGGGTTCACCGTCGGGAAACTCGCGCCTTTGCCGGGGTGGAATTTGCCGTCGATGAAGGCCGTTCGGGGCAGCGTCAGGCCGTCGGCAATAGCTGCATATTCGGCGCGGGTGAGCAGGTCTGTCATCTCACTTTCCCTCAATTGCGGCGATGGCTCGGTCGAGGGTGCGGATCACCTCTGCAAGCTCGCGTTTGTCGTCTTTGTTTAGCGGTTTCAGTGGCCTACGCGGCGGCCCTGCATCAATTCCCCGGAGCGTCAGCCCGTATTTGATGCACTGAATGAACTTGCCGCCCTGCTCGAGCACACGCATCAGCGGCAACATGGCGGACATGATCGCGCGGCCCTTCGTGAAGTCCCCCTCGAGGGCACACGCCCGGTAGAGCGCGATATGCGCCTCAGGGGCGAAGTTTGACCCTGCGCAGACCCAGCTGCGCGCGCCCCAAGCAAAGAACTCGAGCGCCTGATCATCCATCCCGCAGCTGAGCGCGATATGGGGGTAATCGCGGGCCAGCATGTGCACACGATTGATGTCGCCAGAGCTCTCCTTGATCGCGCGGAAATTGGGTGACCGCCCCAACCGGTCGAGCGTCTCTTCATCCATATTCACGCTCATCCGCCCGGGGTAGTTGTAGAGCATCACTGGCAAGTTCGCCGCACGGTCAATCGCAAGAGCATGGAGCGCGATCTCACGCCCCGTTGGATAGGCATAAGGCGGCGTGGCGATCAGAAGGGCGTCGGCGTCATGCTCCACAGCCGACTCGGCGTAAAGGATCGAGTCTTCCGTGCGCATGGCGCCTGTGCCCACGATCATCGGCACCCTGCCCGCGATCAGCCCCTTGATCTGTGCGATAAGCGCGAGGCGCTCCTCCATCGACTGAGCGTAATATTCGCCTGTCGTCCCGGCCACGATGATGCCATGCACACCTGCCCCGACGAGATGTTCGACAGTGGCCGCCAAAGCTGCATCGTTGACCGAGAAGTCTTCGAAATACGGCGTGACGATGGGGGTATAGATACCTTCAAACTGCATCCCGCAGCTCCTTGAGATCGTGTGGAAGGGGATCTGGACGGACAAACCTTTCGAGGCTGTCGCGGCTGAGATCCCAGTGTCTTAGAGTAACGTCAGTAGCGGCGGCCGTGTCTCTGACCTCAAACGCCGCGATCATCTCATCGTGCTGGTCAGAGGCCGCCCGAATACGCTCCGCCTCCGGCGCGCTTGTTGGTCGATAAAACGTCTGCGAAAGCCGCGTGTGATCGATCAGCATTCGGCCCAGCGCTGCCTCGAGGTAAGGGTTGCGCGCTGCCTGCCCGATCTGTCCATGAAACTGGTGGTTGAGCAGTGCCAACTCCCCCCCATCGCGGGTCTTCGAGAAGGCAAGTTGCGTGGCCTTGAGAGCATTGATTTCCGCCACTGTAGCGTTCTCAGCGGCCATGCGCGCGATGCCTGCATAAACCAGCGGCGCCGTTTGAAAGAACGTACGCATACGCGGCAGATCCATGGACGAGACTTTGGCCCCGCGGTTGGCTGCTAGTGTAACGAAACCTTCGCCTGCCAAGCGCTGTAGCACTTCGCGCAGTGGCGTCCGGGAGAGCCCGTAGGCCTCCGACAGCGACGCCTCGTCCATGTCGGACCCTGGCGCAATATCAAGACTGAGAATGCGAGAGCGCAGCGCCTCATAGCAGTCGGTTTTGGCAGACAAGTGCGTGATCCCTAATTTCGTATACAAAATGTATACACAGATCATGCGAGGCGCCTAATCCTTTTTCGCGATCACCCGTCATTTTCTTGAAAAGCACGCAAACATGTCTGCGTGCTGCCCGGCCAGCGGAGCGTATACAGACTGAAAATTTGGTGGTTTGAAGGCCTGCTACCCCTGCAAGGGGGCTGTAGAGGCGAAGAACATAGCCTGCGAAATGGCCGACCTTATCTGTGTCTCGGTATAAGGCTTGGCGATGAGGAACGCTGGCTCCTCCCCAACCCCGGTCAGAAGCTGCTCGGGATAGGCCGTGACAAAGATCACCGGAATGGGCCCCGCATCTGCCAATATTGAACGCACCGCATCTACGCCGCTCGACCCATCTGCGAGTCGGATGTCGGACACGATGAGATCCGGGCGATCCCGACCAAACAGATCAAGCGCCCCTTTCTCAGTACGCGCGACACCCGTCGCCCTGTGCCCCATATCAGAGATGATGGCTTCGAGATCGAGGGCAATGATTGCTTCATCCTCGATGATCAAGATGGCACCGCTGACGGCCTCGCCCATCTCCTTGTAGGCAACATCGATGAGGTGCTGAGCTTCCCCCTCCGAAACAGCCAAAACCTGCGCCACGGAAGGGACTGGAAAATCCTCGATTGTGCGCAAAAGCAGCGCCTCTCGCGTGCCGTCTGTTAGGTGCTTGAGATGGTCCTGCGCCTTGGCCATGAGGCCGGTCTCGTCACCCTGAGCTTGTGCCCCATCAGCGGACCAGATGCGGTGGAACACAGCAAAGAGCGCTGTCTTTGCATCGAGTACCTGATCAAAGACCTCCGGAGACGCCAAGATCGCCTCCAGTGTCGCGGCAGCATAGGCGTCCCCCCGCTCCTGCGAGCCGCTGAGCGCGCGGGCGTACCGCCGCAAATATGCGATATTGGGGCCTATCATCTCGGACAGCTGGTGAGCGTGCGCATCATTCATGCGGTTTTGTCCTTCTTGGTGCCATTGAGGGAACTAACCACGCGAAGCTGCGTTAAGTTCTTACTCAGAGCCAAACCTACGCCTATGGTTGATTAAATGACTGACGATCAGCAATCAGACAAGGCGCAAGCCGACATCGACCGAAGTCTCCTTCGTGCCTACCACGAAGTGATCAACGAAGATTTGCCCGACCGTTTCAAGGTTCTTTTGGAAAGGTTAAAGCAAGGCGAAGTTCCTGAGGCCCAAAACGAGGATGAAAAGCCCTCGGGGTCTGATGAGCAGCAGGGTTAGGGGCTTCGGATGGGCGATACCTCTGATCCACGAGAACAAATCGTCGACCATTTAGGTCCAATGCGCGCCTTCGCGCTCAACCTCACCCGAAACGCGGCTTTAGCCGACGACATGGTCCAAGACGCGATCGTGAAAGCCTGGACCAATATCGACACGTTCGAGGCTGGCACGAATATGCGCGCGTGGCTCTTCACCATTCTGCGCAACACCTACTATTCGCATCACCGCAAAGCGCGCCGTGAGGTGGAGGACGTTGACGGCGTCTACTCAAGTAGCCTCTCGCAAAAGCCTGATCACGATGGTCGTCTCCAGCTTATGGATTTCCAGGACGCCTTCAGCCACCTAACGGACGAACAACGCGAAGCGCTGACGCTCGTGGGCGCCGAGGGGTTCTCTTACGAGGACGCCGCGTTGATGTGCAATGTGGCGGTGGGCACGATCAAAAGCCGCGTCAATCGCGGCCGCGCGCGATTGGCTGAGCTTATGTCCCTCGAAGAGGATGAAGCGCTCGAGATGACCGATGCGGTCACCTCAGGCATCGTTTCCTCCCCATAAGCGGCCCAGCTCATCGCCACCACAAAACGACAGACAATGATGGCCGATTGCCCCGAGCCCTGACCCCGGTTAACGTTTCTGTGGGAGGGCTCCGTGCCGCATTTTCAGATCGACTATTCAGGCAACCTCGACGGGGCCGTGGACATGGGCGCCCTGTGCGAGGCGATCCGCGCCGCCGCTGCTGCTTTGCCCACCTTCCCGACACCTGGCATCCGCGTCAGAGCCACGCGTGTTGATCACTATGCCATCGCAGATGGCGACCCCAAGCATGGCTTCATCGACATCTCCGTGCGCTTGCGCGGAGGACGCGCGCCAGAGGTAAAGGCAGAAGCCACCCAAGTCATTTTCGAAGCGGCGCGGTCCTTCTTAGAGCCCGTGATGGCCGACCGTTCGCTCGCCCTATCGCTTGAGATGCGCGACATCGATCCGGAGCTTTCCCCGAAGACCGGCACAATTAGAGACCATCTAGGAACCTGAAATGGCGAGCCTTGAAGACAACCTCACCAAGCTGCAGCACCACCTCTCGAGGTTTCGAGACACCGGTGTGATGCACCGTATTGCGGGCGCAGATGAAGGTGGTGCCGACACTTTCCCGTCGCTGACCCCCGTCGATGAAAGCGAGATCTGTCAGGTAGCCCGTGGCACCGCTGACGATATCGACCGGGCCGCCAATGCCGCCCATGCCGCCTTCCCTGCCTGGCGCGATATGCCCGCAAGGGAACGACGCGCCATCCTGATCCGCATCGCCGAAGGGATCGAGGCCCGAGCTGAGGAAATTGCTCTGCTTGAGTGCTACGACACGGGCCAAGCCCTCAAGTTCATGTCCAAAGCCGCGCTGCGGGGTGCTGAGAACTTTCGCTACTTCGCCGATCAAGTGACGAGCGCGCGCGACGGCCAGCACCTGCCTTCGCCCACGCTCATGAACATCACAACGCGTGTGCCGATCGGCCCCGTGGGCGTCATTACACCCTGGAACACGCCTTTCATGCTCTCCACCTGGAAGATCGCGCCAGCTCTCGCGGCGGGCTGCACGGTGGTCCACAAGCCGGCTGAGAACTCTCCCCTGACCGCGCGCCTCTTGGTAGAGATCGCCGAAGAAGCAGGGCTGCCACCCGGCGTCCTCAACACGGTGAACGGCTTCGGCGAGGAAGCCGGCCGCGCGTTGACGGAGCACCCGAAGATCCGGGCCATCGCCTTCGTGGGCGAAAGCCGCACCGGGTCCATCATCACTAAACAAGGTGCCGACACGCTCAAACGCATGCACCTGGAGCTCGGCGGCAAAAACCCCGTCATTGTCTTCGACGACGCCGATCTAGACCGCGCGCTCGATGCGGTGATCTTCATGATCTATTCGATCAACGGGGAACGCTGCACCTCCTCCTCGCGCCTCCTCGTGCAGGAGAGCATCCGCGAGGAGTTCGAGCGCAGGCTTATCGAGCGCGTGAACAACATCCGCGTGGGCCACCCTCTCGACCCTAAGACCGAAGTGGGCCCGCTAATCTCGCAGGA
>JBCBFV010000129.1:0-7041 GCA_038527425.1 Pseudomonadota bacterium | reverse complement strand
CCTCGTTCATTCCTGCTTCAACCGACAGACGCGACAACCTCTCGTCGCGTAGCTCTGGGGAAAGGCGCCCTCGCTCAACGGCGCGTTCGTAAATGCCCGCGACCCGTGATTTCGTCCGCTCGATCGCCTCAGGCTGCTCAATGACGGTGACGCGGTATCCTGCATCCAAACAGGAAACGGTGATCCCCGACCCCATGAGCCCACCTCCGAATATCGCAATGTCGGAGATTTCGGCGGGTGGAGGCAAACCCGCGCGCGGCTTCACGGCCAAGCGCGTCGCCAGAAAGACGTGGCGCAGCGCTTTAGCTTCATTGGTCTCTCGCAGTTCCAAGAAGTGATCCCGCTCAAGCGCGAGCCCCTGATGGAAAGGCAAAAGCGGGGCCGCCTCGATGCAATCAATGATGGCCTTGCGTGCCCGGCTTGCGGCCTCGCCCGCGTCCCGTCGCGCGGCGTCCACCGCGGCCTGATAGCCAAACCCATCGCTAAAGCGCCCGCGCCGCGCGCCAACGGGTTCCAGCGGCTGGCCGACGAGTGACAGCGCATAGGTGATGCCGGCCGACACCAGATCACCCTCAACCACACCATCGACATAACCTTTCTCGCGGGTCTTGGCGGCGTCAACTGGCGCCCCCGACAAAATCATCGATAGCGCGTCGTCAATGGCAACCAAACGCGGCAAACGTTGGGTGCCACCGGCGCCCGGCATCACGCCCAAACCAATTTCTGGCAGGCCGACGCGTGTCCCCGGTTTTGCCAAACGGGCATGGGCTGCGAGGGCAATCTCGTACCCGCCCCCAAGTGCGGTACCATGCAGGCAAGCCACAACAGGCTTGGGGCAGTTTTCGATCGCGTTGCAGACGTCCGGAAGATGCGGTTCCTGAGCGGGCGCATCGAACTCACGAATATCAGCGCCTGCAGGGAAGGTGCGATCCGCGCCAATCAAAATGGCGGCCTTGATGTCGTCGTCGCTGGCGACACGCGCCATGGCATCGATCAAACCCTGCCTGACCGCTTGGCTCAGCGCGTTCACAGGTGGATTGCGCACCTCGACGACGGCAACGCCCTCGCGTGTTGAAACCTTCACCACTTCGTTCATGTTTCGCCGCCACCCTCGCCTGTCGTTGTGGATAACTTGCGGAAATCTTTCTGCCGCATCAAGTGCTAGCGCCCGCGAACGCCGCCTTTACGCGGTCAAGCTGTCGCTTTACTCCTGCGTGTATGGATATTCGCCCATTGACCCCCGCCTACGCTGTATCTCCTCAGATCGAACCAAATGACGTGCCCGATATCGCTGCGGCTGGTTTTAAGACGGTGATCTGCAACCGCCCCAATGAAGAAATCCCGGTGGAGCTTCAGGCCGATGTGCTGCGGATCGCCGTGGAGGCTGCGGGCATGCGGTTCATCGACAACCCGCTCGTGCATGGCCAGATGACGATGGAGCACATCGAGATCCAGGCCGCTGCCCAGAACGAGACCGATGGGCCAGTATTGGCCTATTGCGCCTCGGGCACGCGCTCGTCGATCTGTTGGTCGCTGAGCCAGGCAGGGAAAATGCCCACCGAAGAAATTACCAAAGCAACGACCGACGCCGGCTACGACCTCAGAGGCCTCGCCCCGCAGATCGACGCCTTCGCCTCGCGCTGATCATTCGGCAGCCAACGCCAGAGAT
This sequence comes from Pseudomonadota bacterium, assembly GCA_038527425.1. Taxonomy (GTDB): domain Bacteria; phylum Pseudomonadota; class Alphaproteobacteria; order Rhodobacterales; family Rhodobacteraceae; genus Shimia_B. The sequence goes on along the minus strand of JBCBFV010000129.1, from coordinate 5,372 downwards.
ACGGGCAAAGTCACCCGGAAGGCAGCGCCGCCCTGGCCAGGCAGATACGCAATCGATCCTTTGAGGTTCGTCATAATCTCCCGACAGATGGCGAGCCCCAGCCCCGTTCCCCCTGCGCGTTGCTGATCTGTTAGGCGCGAGAACTTCTCAAAGATCACCTCACGCTCGCGCGACGCAATGCCCGAGCCATTGTCGATGAAATCGATCGTGGCCATGCCTTGGGCTTCCCGGATGCGGATCGAAAGGGTCGGCTGATCGGCATCGCAATACTTCTCGGCATTGCGGATGAGATTGATGAAAACCTGGCTCAGGCGGCCGACGTCGGTTTCGATCACAGTGCTCCCACCGTGCCGCGGCTTGTCGATCTGTAAGCGCGTCCCAACCGTGGCAGAGCCAATCGCGCGTTCGATCACCGCCCCGATCGTGGCCGTCTGAACCTCGAGTGTCACCTGGCCGTTCTCAAGAACGCTGAGGTCCAGCAGATCATCTAGCAGCCGCGTCAGGCGGATGGTTTCGTCATAGATGACGGAGGCATATTTCTGGCGATCTGCCTTTTCGAGCTCAGCCTCCTGCAGGATCTCAGAGAAGGCGCGGATCGACGTCATCGGCGTGCGAAGCTCATGGCTGATCTGGCTCAGGAAGGCGTCCTTTTGCACGGAGAGAAGGGTAAGCTTCTCGTTGGCGCGCCTAAGCTGACGTGCCAAGCGGGCTTGTTCGTCGGACTTCGCTTCCAGCTGGCTCGAATACTCCATCATCTGCGCGGTCTCGTCGGCCACGGCCATAAGCTCTTCCACAGTCACGGTCGCGCGTCCGACGATTTGACCAACCATCGCGTGCGCGGTCGCCGCCCCCACGGAGCCTGCAAGCGACCGTTCAAGATCGGCCAAGAAGTCCGGCGTTGGATCGGGCAACAGACCGGGTTTGCCCTGACCCTCGGCTGCCTCCTGGAAAAGCCGCTGCGCTTCGCTCGAACCAAGGATGCGTTGCGCCATGATCAACAGGTCTTCGCTCTCAACCTGCCGCGGCTGCCACTCCCGGGCTTCGCGGCCCAGATCAAAGATGGAGACGAACTGCGCGCCCTGAAGCCGCTCTAGCGGCGTTGGGAAGGTTAGGAGAGAAACGAAGACAAAAGCAGCCGAATTCAGCAGCATCGACCACAAGAAGGCATGCACCACGGGATCAATCCCCGCGATCCCAAAGAGCGCCTGTGGGCGCAGCCAAGATATCCCCCAAGGACCGGCCTCCAACATAGACTGGCTAAAGACCGCATCTGCGCCGAAGGACGGCAGAAAGAGGGAATAGGCCCAAATGAGCGCCCCGGCCGAAAGCCCTGCTCCCGCACCAAAGCGCGTCGCGCCCCGCCAGAAAATCCCGCCCAACATCGCTGGCAACGCTTGGGCGACGCCCACAAAGGAGATCAGACCAATGGCTGCGAGCGCGGCGCCGCCCCCCGAAAGGTAGTAATAAACGTAGCCCAGAAAGAGCACGACAGAGATGGACAACCGCCGTGACAGGATCAAAACTGATCTCACATCACCCGTGACGCTTGCTTGATCCCCCTGCAGCCTGAGCCACGTTGGCAACACGATGTTGTTCGAAACCATGGTGGCCAATGCGATTGCAGCAACGATCACCATCCCCGTGGCAGATGAGAAACCGCCCAAGAAGCTCAGCATCGCGAGCCCACCCTGTCCTTGGCTCAGCGGCAATGTGAGAACAAAGAGGTCCGGGTTCGATCCGGCAGGCAAAAGCTCCAAACCCACCACAGCGATCGGGACCACGAAGAGCGACATGAGCAAGAGATACGTGGGGAAGAGCCAGCTCGCCGTCGCCAGATGCCTTTCGTCGCCGTTCTCAACGACCATCACCTGAAACATGCGCGGCAGGCAGATGAAGGCCGCCGCAGACAAAAAGGTGATACCCAGCCAGCGCCCCTGGCTTACTTCCCACTGCGAAATCGGTGAAGCTTCAATCCGGGCGGCAATATCGCCGATGCCGCCAGCGATCCCCCAGACGACGAAGGCTCCAACAGCTAGCAAGGCGACAAGCTTTACGATCGCCTCAACCGCGATCGCCATAACCACCCCGTGGTGCCTTTCGTTCGCATCGAGGTTTCTTGTCCCGAAGAGAATGGTGAAGATCGCGAGCCCGGCGGCCACCCAAAGCGCGGTTTGTTCGCCAGCGACTTCTGTCTCTGAGAAGGCTGAGATCGCGAGAACCACGGACTGCAGCTGAAGCGCGATGTAGGGGGTCGTGCCGATGACGGCGATAACCGTCACGGACACACCAAGCGCCGTCGACTTGCCAAAGCGAGATGAAATCAAGTCAGCAACCGACGTGATACGCTCCGCCTGCCCGATCCGGACAAGCTTACGCAGCACGAGCCACCAGCCGATCAGAACCCCGGTGGGTCCAAGATAGATCGTCAGGAATTCCAGGCCCGACCGCGCCGCGTAGCCGACTGCGCCGTAGAACGTCCAAGCCGTACAATACACCGAAAGTGACAAGGTGTAGATCAGCGGCGAGCGCAACCACCCGTCTTTTCCCATCTCGGCACGCCGCTCGGCGAAGGCCGCAATGGCAAAGAGAAAGATCACATAGGCGAGCGATACAAAGAGGAGGAGATTAAGGCTCGCCACGCCCTCAATCCTCTTCTTTGCGGGAAAGGAGCCAGGACATGATGGCCGCTGCCGCAATCATCAGCGCCCAGACCCCGAAGACATAGAGAAACGCGGAAACGGTACTCACCCGTTCTCCGTCGGCTTGCGACCAAAAGAGCGGCATGAGGATTAGGACGCCGCCGACCACGGGCACGACGCGCGCCGCATCGGCGAGACGGCGGCGCCGGTATCCTCGGCGTTCCAGGAAGACTGCATGTTTGCCGTCTGTGTCGGAACGACGATTGGCCATGTCAGCTAGATGACAGGGCGCGCACCCGTTCCAAGACCTCGGCGTTCGAGAACGGTTTGGTCATGTAGTGGCTCACGCCCGCCTCCTCGGCGCGCTCTCGGTCCTTGGCTTGCCCGCGTGCAGTGAGCATCAGAACCGGCAGGTTTGCCGTATCAGGCTGCTCACGCAGATCGCGCAGGATTTCGAAGCCGGATCTGTTCGGCAGCATGGCATCTAGAATGATGACGTCAGGCATGCGGCGCGCTACCGCGGCCATCGCAGTTGCACCATCTGAATGGGTATCCACCGCCCAGCCATCCCGGCTGAGGATGAAGCGCACGGCTTCGATGATGTTTGGCTCGTCCTCAATCAAGAGAACGCGCTTGCCCTCGCCCATGGCGCTGGCCCTCCCTAAAAGCCGGTTTGCCGGTCTTGGCTGCATATTTCAGTGCGCGGCGTCTGTTGTCAAAGGTTGGACGGTCGCAGGTTAGCTGGGCACCAGCAGCATCGTGCCGCGCAACAGGGGTTCAGCGCCATAGGTCGCTGCATCCTGCGTTCCCGCATAGGCAAACGCCGTAAGGCGCGCGCCTTGGCCCTCGACGATCGCAAGCTCGGCCCGGATCGGCACATGCGGCCTCGAAAGCGCTGAGAAGAGCGGCCAAAGCGATCTGCCCACGCCGGTTCTTGGAATGGGGAACCCATCGGGCGCGCGACGTGTGATCAGGGCGCCGGATCCGTCGCATTCTACGAGGCCCACTCCTTCGCCTGTTGCAGGGATCTGCCCCATTCTGCGCAGCACGATGTCCAAGGGCATCGACAAGGCATGCGCGATGGCGAGCGGGTCCGGACCGAAATCCGCCAGTTTTTGGGAAAGCGCGCTCTCCCCAAGAACTTTAGCCTCCGCGGCGTAGCGGCTCACATAATCCTGCGCGATGACCTTCGCCGCAGGGCTAAGGTCCGGCAATTTGGCAGGGCTGCCCTCCTCGATTTCAGGAAGGTAGTGGCGTCTGATGTCTAACCAGGCGTCGACCTCGTCTTGTGGGCTCTGAGCGGCATCCGTGCCCTCAGGTGGGGCATCCAGGTAGGACACAAGCGCCTCGGTGGCCGTCGCGAGGCGCATCGCATCTTCGCGCAGGTTGCCGTGGAACCTGAGGCGCCAGGCCCTCTCAAGGTCAGGCTCATCGGCGAGGATCGCAGAGGTGGAGCGGATCGCCGTAATGGTCGATAGCATCTCGTGGACTTGAGCGCTTAGGAAAGGGTCATGGGTCAGGCGGTCGTTGAGCTCGGCCAGCGTTTCTTCCAGCCGACCAATGCGCGCCGCCTGGCGCGTCACTAGCGCAGCCCATCCCGGAAAGCGGCCCGCGAATTCATCTGACCTGTCCGTCTCGCAAAGTGCCCCGGGAACATTGGCCGCGGCCTCGAGGTCACGGATGAGCGACGCCTCCGCGCCTTCAGCCAAGGTAGAGGCGTCCGTCTCCAGCGCCTCTGCGATCGCAAGTAAGACCTTGCCGCCGATTCTGCGGCGGTTGTGTTCGATAAGGTTCAAATAGCTCGCAGAAATGCCCGCGCGGCGTGCCAATTCGGCCTGCCTCACGCCCAACAGAATGCGCCTTTCACGGATGCGAGATCCTGTTAGCGCTGAAACCTGAGCGGGTACTTTCAAAAGGGAATTCCTTCTTTTTCAACAGGTTTCTGCATCGCTTAGAAAACAAATTTACAGTTTCTGCACATGCATGGTTCATTTATTTACAAAATTGTTGAGCCTTTCAAGACGCTTGTTGCCTTGTTTTCAACGCAAAGCCCATAATTGCGCAGCACTACCTGTGCTCAGGCGCGCCATCTCAATACGTGCGTGCTCAAATCAATTGGGAGGATTACATGTCCAAACTGAACATCACGCGTCGTGGTGCCCTCAAAGCCGGTGCTGCCGCCGGTGGCGCACTCGCACTGCCGACGTATCTGCGCGCCGACGGGCACGCAGGCTTTACTAACGCACCGGGCGACAGCTCTGTCACGCTGGGCTTCAACGTGCCCCAGACCGGCCCCTATGCGGACGAGGGCGCAGACGAACTTCGCGCGTTCGAACTCGCAGTTGAGCACCTCAACGGCGAAGGCGACGGCGGCATGCTCAGCACCTTCTCCTCGAAGGCGCTCGACGGCGCAGGCATCCTGGGCCGCAAGGTCGAGTACGTGACCGGCGACACGCAGACGAAGCCTGACGCGGCACGCGCATCGGCACGTTCCATGATCGAAAAAGACGGCGCCATCATGGTGTCCGGCGGCTCCTCCTCGGGTGTGGCTGTTGCTGTGCAGGCTCTCTGCCAGGAAGCAGGCATCATCTTCATGGCGGGCCTCACGCACTCCAACGACACCACCGGTAAGGACAAGAAGGCGAACGGTTTCCGTCACTTCTTCAACTCCTACATGTCCGGTGCTGCTCTGGCACCGATCCTTGCCAACAACTACGGCACCGATCGTAAGGC
>JBCBFV010000128.1:0-7052 GCA_038527425.1 Pseudomonadota bacterium | reverse complement strand
CCCAGCCCACGCCGATGCTGGCCGCGCTGAGTATGATACCTTGGAAGAGGCTAAGGTCGGCTTTGGAGGGATCGAGGAGGTAGATCTCACCCCCCACCCAGTAGATGATCGCCAGAAGCGCCGCGCCGGAGAGCCACGTCGTATAGCTCTGCCATTTGTGCCAGGTCAGATGCTCGGGCAGGCGTGCGGGGGCGACCATGTATTTGGTGGTGTGGTAGAAGCCGCCGCCGTGGACCTCCCACTCCTCACCGGACGCGCCTTCGGGCATGTCGTCGGCGGGTTTGAGCATGAGGTCGAGGGCGATGAAGTAGAACGACGCGCCGATCCACGCCATCGCAGAGATGACATGGAGCCAGCGGACAGCGAAGCCCACCCAATCCCAGAGAACGGCCAAGTCGTACATCGATCCGACCCTACTACCGCGCGGGGCAGGCGCAATGCGTTATGCGCGCGCGCGTTCTCGCTTGGGGTCGAAGAAGGGCATCGGTGCCACTTTGGCTGGCAGTCGCTTCAGGTGGCCGCCCATCTGCCCAACGAGGAGCTCGGTCCCGTCTTCGGCGTATTCGACCGCGATCCGCGCCATGGCGATGGTCGTCTCCCGCTGCGGGGAGCGGACGGCGGAGGTGATCTGCCCGATCTGGCGTTCGCCCGCATAAATCGGCGCGCCATGGGCCGGCACATCCTGACACTCGAAGAGAAGCCCCTTCAAAGCTCGGCGAGGGGCTTCGGCATTGCGGGCCAGAGCCTCGCGGCCTACGAAATCGGTCTTCTTGAGGTCGACGGCAAAGCCAAGGCCGCTCTCATAGGCGTCCGAGCCGGGGCCGAACTCCGCGCCTGCGGCAGGCAGGCCTGCCTCGACGCGGATCACTTCCAGTGCGGCCGATCCCATGGGGGTGATGCCGTAGGGCTCACCGGCTTTCATCAGCCCATCCCAGATCGCGAGCGCGTCGCCCGGCGTGCAGAAGATCTCGTACCCGAGCTCACCGGTGTAACCGGAGCGCGTCAGCATGAAGGGCGCGCCCTCACGGTCGTTGAGGCGCGCTATCGTGGCGCCGAACCATTTCACTTGCTCCAGTGTCGGCACATGGGGCTGCGTGAAGATAAGATCGGTCAGTACATCGCGCGACCTCGGGCCCTGGAGGGCGAGGTTCACGAGGGCGGAGTTCATGTCATGGACGCGGACGTTGAGGTTCTCGGCGTCAGCAAGGCTCGCGAGGTGTCGCACGCTTTCCTCGGTGCCGCAGCACCATCGGAAGAGGTCGCCGCCCATGCGGAAGAGGGTGCCGTCGTCGATCACGGCGCCTGTCTCATCACACATGATCGCGTAGCCGCCGCGCCATTCAGCGAGGCGGGAGATATCGCGGGACAGCGCCCGCTGGAGCAGACGCTCCGCGTCCGGCCCCACGATGTCGTACTTCCGAAGCGAGGACATGTCCTGCAGCGTCACCTTCTCGCGGCAGGCCCAGTATTCGCCCGCCGTGCCGGTGGCCGGGAAATGCGTCGGAAGCCAGAGGTCGCGCGCGGGCGCGAAGGCGTGGGTCAGCTCGGCGGTACGAGGATGGAAGGCGCTCTCGTGGCTGATGGTCATGGGCGCGTCCTCCTTGACGCGGTAAGCGACGGCCCGGCGAATGGGCGCGCCGGGGCGGTAGATGCGGACGTGGACATCCGTGGGGTTCCAGCCGTTGATGGGGTCGAGATCGTCAGGGCAAGCGGTGGAGACACAGGCGAGGTCTTCGAGAGCCTCCATGGCGACGTAGTCGCCGGGCCTCGAATGGGATTCCTCGGTCAGCAGCGCGTGGCTATGCGGATCGATCCACGTGTTCCAGAAGAAGTTGATGGCGGGCCATGCCGCACGCTTTTCGACGCCGAAGGGCGCCATGGCGTAAGAGATGTTGTCGGAGCAATTGAGGTGCCCAGGGAAGCCACGCTCCTCATAGCCGCGCGCCGTGCAGGCGAGGCCAAAGGTATCGTGGCGCCCGCACGTATCCTGCACCACGCGAAGGAGGGGGCGCATTTCACGATCAAAGAACTTATCGAGCAGCCCTGGCCCCGGATAGGCGTGGCGCACCATGGAGCGGGTGGCCGTTGAATCGATCAGCCATTCCTCCCCCGCATCGAGCCCGTCTTTGCGGAAGGCCATGAAGTCCGAACACTGCTGGCCCTCGACGTCAATGATCTGGATGATCTCGCCCTTGGCGACTTCATAGGCGCGGGCGGTGCCGCGTGGCACAGTGAATTCCTCGCGGACCTCGCCCAGCGGGTCGGGCAAGAGGGCGCGGGGTGCCGTGCCCGTCGCACTGAGGATCACCTCGCCCAGATAACCGCCTTCGATCGCCTCGGTTTGAGAGATCGTGTGGATCACCCAAAGCGTCATCGACTCCCGCGCTTTGAAGGCCACCAGCTCGGGCAGTGGCACGCGTATGCCTGCGACCTTGCCGCTGCCTCCGTGTGCTGCGATCCACCCTTTGATCTGCTGATGGTCGAAGCCGCCCCAAGGCACCTCAGCGCGCGCATCGATGCCTAAGTCCCCGAGCGCATCGCCCCCGCGCGCATCGAATGCCATCAGGAAGGCGGAGGCCCCGCCCGTGCCCTGAAGCGACACCAGATCGCCTTTCTCAAGTTCGACCTTCACCGCGTCGCGCGGCGGGACTTGCTGTTGGTGGGGGAGTTGTTTTTCGGGAAAGCCGACAAAAGCCCGGGCCGGAGTAATCAGCCCGATATTTGAGAAGCCTCTAATGAGTTCTTCTGACACCGTATCCTCGCCTTCGCGCCAAGCGGTTGTGCGCACACTGCCCCAGCCGGGCGCGAAGTCAAGAAGTCATACCTCTCGTTTGCGTGGCTTTGTGCGATCTAGCTCAGGTGTGATCGGAATATGCTCGTCTTCGTCGCCGGGAGGGAGCTTGAACGGCCCGTTTTCCCAATCGCCCGCCTTCCACGCTTCCTTGGCCTCGTGAATGCGATCGGCCGAGGAAGAGACGAAGTTCCACCAGATGTAGCGGCCTTCATTCATCGTGGCCCCGCCGAGCGCCATGATCCGCGCGCCCATGGGGCCCGCTTTGACGCTGATGCGGTCGCCGGGGCGGAAGACCATCATGCGGCCTTTCTCGAACACGTCGCCCGCAACCTCGATCTCGCCTTCAGTCACGTAGATGCCGCGATCCTCGTGGTTGTCGGGCAGCGGATAGGCCGCGCCGGGCGCGAGTTGCACGTCGACATAGAACGTCTCCGACTGCATCGTCACCGGGCTGCTTTCGCCATGGGCGTCGCCGAGGATCAGACGCGCTTCAACGCCGGTGTCGGTCAGAAGCGGGAGGGCGGCTTCCTTGTGGTGCTCGAAGTCTGGATCCATCTCCTCCCGGTCCTCGGGCAGGGCGATCCAAGTCTGGATGCCAAAGAGGGAGTGACGCGAGGCGCGGGTTTCCGGGCTCGTCCGCTCAGAATGCGTGACGCCGCTGCCCGCAGTCATCCAGTTCACCTCACCGGGATAGATCATCTGGTGGGTGCCTAGGCTGTCGCGGTGTTCGAATTCACCTTGGTAGAGGTAGGTCACGGTGCCGAGACCAATGTGCGGGTGCGGGCGCACGTCGATGCCGCCATCGGTGATGAATTCGGCCGGGCCCATCTGGTCGAAGAAGATGAACGGCCCCACCATCTGCCGCTGGGGCGAGGGGAGAGCGCGGCGCACTTCAAAACCGCCGAGGTCACGGGCACGGGGGATGATCAGGGCCTCGATGCTGTCCGCATCGCCCTGGGGTATGTCGTTGCCATGGGTTGGGTTCCAGCTCATCTTGAGCCTCCTTTCCTGCGTTGCTCCATGAAATGGAGCGAAACGGGAGGAAATCCAAATCGCAGGATATGTGCGTGAAAGCGCAGAAGGAAATTCTGGGGAATTTCATGTGCAATGATGCGCGTTGCGCAAACGCGCCCCATCAGGCATCAAGCGCCGGAATAAGGAGACATGTCATGGCCGATCTTCCGGGAATTGTCGTCACCGGCGCCTCTGGGCGCATGGGGCAAATGCTCGTCGAGACCATCCTGAAGAGCGACCGGGCCAAACTCGTGGGCTGTGTGGAGCGCACGGGCCACGCTTGGGTCGGCCAGGACATGGGTGAAGTGCGCGGTGGGGCGCCCCTTGGCGTCGTCGTGACCGACGACCCGCTGGAGGCCTTTTCAAAGGCGCAGGCTGTGATCGATTTCACCGCGCCGGAAGCGACGCTCGAATTCGCGGCGCTCGCGGCTCAGGCCCGGGCGGTGCATGTGATCGGGACGACCGGTATGAGCGTTGAACAGATCGCCAGGCTCGAGCCTGCGTCGCGTCACGCGGTGATCGTGCGCGCGGGTAACATGTCGCTCGGCGTGAACCTCCTGACCAAACTCACGCGCATGGTGGCGGCGGCGCTGGACGAGGATTTCGATATCGAAGTGATTGAGGCCCATCACCACCACAAGGTCGACGCGCCCTCTGGCACGGCCCTGATGCTTGGCGAAGCGGCTGCAGAGGGGCGCGGTGTGACCCTTTCAGACGTCCGCGACGATGCGCGCAACGGCATCACCGGCGCGCGGGAGCGGGGGCATATCGGTTTCTCCAACATCCGCGGCGGCGACATCGTGGGCGAACATGACGTTCTCTTTGCCGGGGCGGGGGAGCGGATCGTTCTGCGTCACCTCGCAACAGACCGCGGGATCTTCGCGCGTGGCGCGCTCAAGGCCGCGCTTTGGGGCCAGGATAAGGGCCCCGGCCAGTACGACATGATGGATGTGCTGGGGCTTGCCGATTGAGGCGTCGTTGACAGCTATGTGAAGCGATACATCCGAATTCCATTATACTGCGTACAAAGGACAAAGCAGGAGAGAGCGATGGACCGCACCTTTGCAAAAACTTGTGCCTTTGTACTCGCGCTTGGGGCCGCTGCCCCAGTTGCAGCGATGGATGCGATCTCTGATCGCTCCGACTTCATGAACACGATCGATGGGCGGGATCTGCGCATCGGGATGTACGGCCTGTCGCTTGTCGTGACCGACGATGGCCGGATCGTGGGCAAGGCGCTGGGCCGCCCGATCACGGGGCAGTGGACCTGGCAGGACGGCTTTTTCTGCCGCGATATCATGTGGGGCGAGCGGGAGATCCCGTATAACTGCCAGCTCGTTGAGGCGACCGACAGCCGGATGCGCTTTACGACGGATCGCGGCGCAGGAAACTCTGCGAGCTTCAACCTCCGCTAAGGGACGCGCGATCAAAAATCGATCGCGATGCCCTTCTTTTCCCAATCACCGAAACGCACGGGTTCGGGTCCGTCGCGGCCGCCGAACTCCTTGGGCATCTGCTTTGCCTCTTCAGCCTTCCGGCGCTCAGCCGCTTCGGCCAGCGCGCGTTGGGCGGCAGGGGGCAGGTTCTTCGGGTCATAGTTGTCATCGGCCATGGGGCTGATATACGCCGCTCCTTGCCCAAGGCCAAGGATCGCTCGTGTCACAATCTCCCCATCCCGCCCGCGCTGCAGCGTTAAAGCTCATGGACGGCGTCCGTGAGGAAGGGCGCCTGTTGAGCGAACTCACAGGCGAGGATTGGTTCGTGTCCCTTGCGCCCGCCGAGAAAGCGCGCGCCCAGCGTTTGGCATTGGAGACACTCCGACAAGGGGAGCGTGCGGATCGCTTGCTCAAACCGCTCCTCCAGAAAGCGCCGCCGGAGCCTGTGCGTCAGATTCTGCGCTTGGGTTTGGTCGAGATCGGCGCGCTGGGTGGCGCGGCCCATGGTGTTGTAGGCGACATGGTTTCGGCTGCGGGCGCCACGAAGCGCACGCGCGGCTTCAAAGGCATGGTCAACGCGGTGCTCCGCAAGGCCAGCGCCGAGGCCGAGGCGAACTGGGGCAAGCTCCCAGTGCCGCAACTGCCCCGTTGGCTGCGCAAGCCGCTGACGAATGCTTATGGCAACAGCGCCATTCAGGGTGTTGAGACGGCGCATCTTCGCGGCGCGCCTCTCGATCTGACGGCCAAGGGCGATGCCGCTGCGGTGGCGGAGGCTGTGGGTGGCGAATTGCTCCCTACGGGCACGGTCCGGGTGAAAGACGCGGGCCAGGTATCGGCGATGCCCGGTTTCGAGGCGGGCGACTGGTGGGTCCAAGACGCCGCCGCTGCGCTGCCGGTGAAGGTGCTGGCGCCCAAAGCGGGTGAGCGCATTCTTGATCTTTGCGCTGCTCCCGGCGGCAAGACAATGCAGCTTGCCGCCGCTGGGGCGTTGGTGACAGCCCTCGACAGCAGCGGCCCCCGGCTTGAGCGTGTTTCCCAGAACCTCGAACGGACGGGGCTGAAGGCTGACATCGTGGAATCCGACATCTTCGACCACGCAGGCGCCTATGATGCTGTGCTGCTCGATGCGCCTTGTTCAGCCACTGGCACGATCCGGCGCCATGCCGATCTGCCCTATGCGCGCGATGGTGGCGGCATCTCGGAGCTGATCGATTTGCAGACCCGCATGATCGACCATGCGCTCAAGCTGGTGAAACCGGGCGGGCGGCTCGTTTACTGCACTTGCTCGCTCATCCCCGACGAGGGTGAAGTGCAGGTAGAAGAGGCCATTGCGCGCCACGGGCTCAAGACCGACTCAGCCGCTCTGGAACTGCCAGGGATCGACCCTGCCTGGATCACCGAAGAGGGTGGATTGCGCCTTCGCCCGGACTACTGGCTCAAGAAGGGCGGCATGGACGGGTTCTATATGGCCTGCCTTCTCAAAGGCTGATTTTCGCGCTTCGCCGTCAAGGCGCGTGACTAAGCCGAGGCGCTGCGGTAATCGGGTTCTAAGAGCTCAAAAGCCAAGCAGTAACCCCAAGGCACACATCCTTGTCGATCCGCCCTGATATGCCGGCCCCGCGCACCCAATGGGTGACCAAGCTGCATGCCCGCCTCGCCGGGCTCGGTCGGCCTGCCACGGCCTTCGTTTCACAGCCTGAGCCGCGTTCCATCGGACATTTCGCCAAGGGGCGGCAGCTGACGACGGGGAACTACCTTTTTGCGGGCTACCTCGTGGAGGCGAGCCCGGGCCAGTCCCTCTGGACGAT
>JBCBFV010000127.1:0-7121 GCA_038527425.1 Pseudomonadota bacterium | reverse complement strand
AAGGACACATCATGTTTTACCGGGACGAACGGCTCGCGCTGTTCATTGATGGGTCGAACCTCTATGCCGCCGCGAAAGCGCTTGGCTTTGATATCGACTACAAGCTTCTCCGGCAGGAGTTCATGAGACGCGGGAAATTGCTGCGCGCGTTTTATTACACTGCCCTTCTCGAAAATGACGAGTATTCGCCGATCCGGCCGCTCGTCGATTGGCTCCACTACAATGGCTTCTCCATGGTGACGAAGCCCGCCAAGGAATACACCGACAGCCAAGGTCGCCGGAAGGTGAAAGGCAACATGGACATCGAGCTTACGGTCGATGCCATGGAGCTGGCCCCCCATGTCGACCATGTCGTGCTCTTCAGCGGTGACGGTGACTTCCGCCCCCTGATCGCAGCGCTCCAGCGCCGTGGCGTGCGTGTGTCGGTCGTGTCGACGATCCGCTCGTCGCCGCCGATGATCGCCGATGAACTGCGCCGTCAGGCAGACAACTTCATCGAGCTCGACGATCTAAAGGACGTCATAGGCCGCCCCCCACGCGAACCGCGTGAAGAGGGCATGCGCCCAACCTCCGCTCGCGAGTATGCAGCGACCGAGGAAGAATAAGCGAAGGGCCCTGCGGGGCCCTTTCCTTTTCGCCCATCAGTTTCGCTGAACCGCCACTTCAAATGATTTGAGCTCTCACTGGCTGGCGCCCTCACCCACACTGTGGTTGGCTGGGCGTGTAAGGGAGGCCCATCATGTCGCTACAATTCCTCATCACCGCATTCGTGGTCGTCATCGCGCCCGGCACAGGCGTGATCTACACGCTGGCCATCGGACTTGGGCGTGGCGCGCGGGCGGCCTCGTGGGCAGCCCTCGGCTGCACACTCGGGATTGTCCCTCACCTGCTGGCGGCGATCCTCGGACTGGCGGCTCTCCTCCATACCTCTGCCTTGGCATTCCAGATCGTGAAGTTCGCAGGCGTGGCCTACCTGCTTTACCTCGCGTGGCAGGCGCTGCGCGCGGGTGGAGAGCTGAGCATCGAAGGCGATGCGCGGCCAGAGCATCCGTGGCGCACCGCGCGACGTGGCGCCCTGATCAACATCCTGAACCCGAAGCTCTCGATCTTCTTTCTGGCGCTGCTGCCCCCGTTTCTGAGCGGTAATCCCGCCACGGCAACAGCAGAGATGGCAGCCCTGGGCGGCGTCTTCATGGCGATGACGCTCGCTGTGTTCGTGGTCTACGGCGCCTTCGCGGCCCGTGTGCGAAACTACATCCTGGGATCACAAACCGTTCTGACGTGGCTCAATCGGACCTTCGCGGGCGTCTTTGCGCTCCTTGCCGGTCGACTTGCGCTTGAGCGCGCCTGAGGCTGAGCTAAGACAGCGCCTATGAGTATCCCTCGCCCTGCCCTCGTTCTCGGCCTCGCCGGTGTGCTGCCTTTCCTATGGGGCGCTCTGACGACCGTTTTGCCGGAACTCGGCGCGGCGGCCATGCCCTACCTGAACCCGCGTCTTATCGGGCCCTTCGTGCAGCTATGGTACGGCGCCATCATCCTGAGCTTCATGAGCGGCGTCCTTTGGGGCTTTGCCACGAAGGCGGGGGAGTGGCAGGCTTGGGGCTATGCGCTTTCAACGGTCCCTGCCCTCTTCTGCTTCTTCTTTGTGGGCGCAGGCGCGGACAATTCCGCCGATATACTCATCGTGGGCTTCGCAGGGCTTTTGGGCCTCGACTACCTGTTCTATCGGCGCGGCCTTACGCCCGACTGGTGGATGCAGCTGCGCGTTCTTCTGACCGCGCTGGTGGTGTTGTCACTCACAGTGGGATTGCTCGCATGACAGATCATGAAACCCTCGCCGCCTACGCGACACGCGTGGAAGATTACAAGGACATGGTGAAGGCCGAGCCTGCCGGATCGCTGATGGCCTTTGCCGACGCCTTGCCTGAGGGCGGGCGCGTGCTCGATTTCGGCTGCGGGCCGGGCCATGCCGCGAAGTATCTGGCCGGACGCGGGTTTGAGACCCACGCCTGGGATGCCTCCCCCGAGATGATCGAGGCCGCGGACGCGCCCGGCATCTCAACACGCATCGCCGTCTTTGAAGACCTGACCAGCAGCGCCGAATACGATGGCATCTACGCGAGCTTCTCACTCCTCCACGCGCCACGCGCCGACTTTGCTGGCCATATCGCGCGCATCGCCACGGCCTTGAAGCCCAGCGGTGTCCTGCATCTCGGCCTCAAAACCGGTACCGGAGAGGAGCGCGACGGCATCGGGCGCTTCTACAGCTACTATTCGCGGGACGAGATCATGGCCGCCCTCGCCGCCAACGGCATGACCGCCGTTTGGGAGCATGAAGGCGAGGAAAAGGGCCTCGCGGGCACCATGGCGCCGTTCATTCTGGTGCGGGCCACGAAGAATGGCTGATCTTTACGCCTACACCGATGGCGCCTGCAGCGGGAACCCGGGCCCGGGGGGCTGGGGAGTGCTCCTCATCGCACGCGAGGGCGAGACCGAGGTGAAACGGCGCGAGCTGAGCGGCGGCGAAGGCGATACGACTAACAACCGCATGGAGTTGATGGCCGCAATCACCGCGCTTGAGACGCTCGAGCGGGCGTCGAAACTGACGCTGGTGACTGACAGCTCCTACGTAAAAGACGGCATTAACAGCTGGATCCACGGCTGGAAGGCGCGCGGTTGGAAAACCGCCGCGAAGAAGCCGGTGAAGAACGTCGAACTCTGGCAGCGGCTCGACGCCGCGCGCGAACGCCACGACGTCACCTGGGAATGGGTTAAAGGCCACGCGGGTCACCCAGAGAACGAGCGCGCGGACGAGCTTGCCCGCGAAGGCATGGCGCCCTTCAAGCCATGATCGGCAAAGTCGTGCCCCTTGTGCTGCACCCCGGCGGGGCACCGATGCGCGTGTTGGCCTTCGATCACCCGATCACCGGCGCCCAGATCGTGAAAGGCACGATTGAACCCGGTGAGCATCCCACACGCGCGGCGGCCCGGGAGCTCTTTGAAGAGAGCGGGCTTCAGGCCATTTCGGCCCTCGAACTTGCGGTCCGCGAGGACATCTGGCCGGGCGAGCGCTGGCATTTCGTGCTAACCCGCGTGCGCGGCCCCTTGGGCGAACGCTTCCAGCACTTCTGCGCGGACGACGGTGGGCACCTCTTCAAGTTTTGGTGGCATGACCTGAGTGAGGCAGGCCCGTTCGAGCCGCCCTTCGACCAGGTCCTCGACGCCGTGCGTGCGGCGCTTAGCGGGTCAGCTTGAAGAAGTAAGGCGGGCTCATGCCCTTGAAGTCCATCCAGCCGAGCACGCTCGTGTCGTCGATCTTGGCGAAGACATCGTTGATGGGCTTGTCGTCATAGATCATCGCCGCATGATCCCGGCCCCGGAACCGGATCGTGCGCAGCCGCGCCCGAGGTTTGGTCGTGAAAAAGAGCGGGGCGAGCAGTGGGAAGGACACCTTCAGCAGCGCATCCCGCGCAGGCAGGTTCATGATCAGACCCAGCGGCATAAAGCGAGGGTTGAGCGCGCGTTCGCCCCAGAAGGGCACATTGTGGATCAGCGGAAAGACCGATTCCGCGTCCGTGAAGCGCTTACCTGTCCAGCTGGAGGCCGCGAGCATACCGTCCATCTTGTGGCCGGTGGGGACGTCTTCGCCCTTCCATTCGCCGGCCATGTCTTCTTCGGTCGCGGGGGCGAGGCTATCGAACCAGCTCTCTGCCTCCGCCGGGGTCATGTGAGGCGCTCCGGAAGCACGGCACCACGCAGGAAGTCTTCCGCGGTTGTGGCGCGCTTGCCCGCTTTCTGAAGCTCAGTGATCTCGATCGCGCCTTCGCCGCAAGCCACCATCAGCCCTCCGAGCAGCGCCCCCGGCGTGCCCGAACCATCCGCCAAACGGCAGCGCAAGACTTTAAGGCGCTCGCCCTCGATCTCGCACCACGCACCCGGGAAGGGGGAGAGGCCACGGATATGGGCATCGACCTCTGCCGCGCTCAGGCTCCAATCGATCCGAGCTTCGTCTTTCTGGATCTTTTCGGCGTAGGTCACGCCCTCCTCGGGCTGCACCGCAGGCTCGAGAGGCAATTGCTCCAGCGCCTCGCCGATCAGGCGCGCGCCCATGGCCGAGAGCCTGTCGTGCAAGTCGCCGGTCGTCTCCTCAGCGCCGATTTCGGTCGCCTCGCGCAGCAGCACAGGCCCGGTGTCCAGACCCGCCTCCATCTGCATGATGCAAATGCCCGTCTCAGCGTCGCCCGCCATGATCGCCCGATGGATCGGCGCCGCCCCGCGCCAGCGCGGCAGGAGCGATGCATGGATGTTCAGGCAACCCAAGCGAGGCGCATCGAGCACGGGCTGCGGCAGGATCAGGCCGTAGGCCACAACGACGGCAACATCTGCCTCGAGCGCAGCGAATTCCGCCTGCGCCTCATCATTTCTCAAGGAAACCGGGTGGCGGACTTCGAGGCCCAACGCCTCGGCGCGCACCTGCACGGGCGTTGGGCGATCTTTCTTCCCGCGACCGGCGGGGCGCGGCGGCTGGCAGTAGACGCAGATCACCTCATGGTCGCGCGAGAGGGCGTCGAGCACCGGGACTGAGAAATCCGGCGAGCCCATGAAGACCACCCGCATCAGCGCACGCCCGCCTTACGCAACAGCATGTCGCGCTTCACGCGCGAGAGGTTGTCGAAATACATCCGCCCATTGAGATGGTCGATCTGGTGCTGAACCGAGCGACCCCATTGCAGCACAAGCTCGCGCCGGTCCCAGATGCCTTTGTCGTTGAGGAACCGCACCGTCACCGCGCGGGGGCGTTTGATCTTGGCCGAGACGCCCGGCAAGTTCGGGGAACCTTCTTCGCCCATGGCCATCTCGACCGAGGCGTGCAGGATCTCCGGGTTGGCCATGCGGATCGCCATGCCACGCTCGCGACTTGCATCCACCACGGCCAAACGCAGACCAATCCCAATCTGAGGCGCAGCAAGACCGATGCCGGGCATGATCTCCATCGTATCGATCATGTCCTCCCAGATGCCGCGGATCTCATCGGTGATCTCGGGCACGGTCTCGGCAGGGGTGCGCAGGATTTTGTTGGGCCACGGAAGGCACTTTCTGGCGGTCATGCTGCCTCCGGATGATCGAGGATCGTGCGGCCCTCGAGATGGTCGAATTCGTGCTGGATGCAGGCGGCCTCGAACCCCTCGAAGGTCCCCTCATGAGGCAGCCCGTTCTCGTCCTGCCACCTGAGCGACACCTGCGCTGGCCGTGAAACACGGCGGGGGGTGTCAGGGATTGACAAGCACCCCTCTTCGTTCACGACCTCATCGTCACTTCGCGCAGTAATGATGGGGTTTACGAAGACCATCGGGGTGGGCGTGCCTTCCTTCCAGCCTGCGTCCATCACGAAGACACGCTGCATGAAGCCGATCTGCACGGCGGCCAAGCCACGGCCCGGCGCGTCATACATCGTGTCGAACATATCGCGCACCAACGTGCCCACAGCATCAAAGCGGGTCACAGGCTTCGAGACGTCCCCCAGACGCGGATCTGGATGCAGGACAAGGTCGCGGATCACGCGCGGGCCTTTTCGCGCTTCAGTTTCTGCATCTTGCGCGTGATCATCTGGCGCTTGAGCGGGCCCAGGTAGTCGATGAAGAGCTTGCCATCGAGGTGGTCGATTTCGTGCTGAACGCAGGTGGCCCAAAGGCCGTCGAAATGCTCCTCATGGATCTCACCGTCAAGGCCTAGCCAGCGCACATCCACTTCGGAGGGGCGGGTGACCTCGGCGTATTGGTCCGGGATCGAGAGGCAGCCTTCCTCATAGACGTTCTCTTCGCCCGAGGTCCCGATGACCTCTGGGTTCATCAGCACCATTGGACGGGCAGGCGCGCCCTCCTCCTTGACGCAATCCATCACCAGGATGCGCGCGCCGACGCCGACCTGCGGCGCAGCAAGGCCAATGCCGGGGGCGGCATACATCGTCTCGAGCATATCCTCGGCGAGGACACGGATTTTATCGGTGATCTCGCCCACAGGCTCGGCCACCTTTTTCAGGCGCGGGTCGGGATGGATCAAAATTGGGCGTATCGTCATAGGGGTGACATAGTTGATGCCCGCCGCACCCGCAAACCCCTTGCAGGCACGGACCACGCGGTTAGGTTCCCGCTCAAAGGAGACCCCCATGAGCTTTGACCTAGAGATCGATCGCCGCGGCACCCACTGCATGAAGTGGGACCTGATGGAGAAGCTGTACGGCGTCACCACGGACGACGGTCTGGCGATGTGGGTCGCGGATATGGATTTCCGTCCGCCAGAGGTTGTCCAAGACGCCGTGCGCGGCATGCTCGATCACGGCATCTACGGCTACTTCGGGGACGACTCGAAATACCGCGCCGCCATTCAGTGGTGGATGCAGGAGCGTCACGGTTGGGACGTCGAGGCGGGTTCGATCTTCACGACACACGGTCTCGTCAATGGCACGGCCATGTGCGTCGATGCCTTCACGGCGCCGGGCGATGGCGTCGTCCTCTTCACGCCGGTCTATCACGCCTTCGCGCGCGTCATTAACGCGGCGGGCCGCGACGTGGTCGAGATGGAGATGGTGAACGACAACGGGCGCTACACTCTCGACTTCGAGGCCTATGACGCCGCGATGAAGGGGCACGAGAAGATGCTGATCCTGTGCTCGCCCCATAACCCGAGCGGGCGCGTCTGGACGAAGGCGGAGCTTGAGCAAGTCGCCGACTTCGCCCGCCGCCACGATCTGATCCTCGTGAGCGACGAGATCCACCACGACCTGACCTTTGGCGCCAAACACACGCCGATGGCGCACATCGAGGGCATCGAAGACCGGCTCGTGATGATGACGGCCACCACGAAGACCTTCAACATCGCGGGCTCCCACTCCGGCAACGTGATAATAGCGGATGCCGATTTGCGTGCCAAATTCGCAGGTCGCATGGCAGCACTTGGTCTGTCCCCGAACTCCTTCGGACTCGTGATGGCGACGGCAGCGTACTCGCCTGAGGGCGCGGCTTGGGTAGACGAGCTTTGTGACTACCTCGACGGCAACCGGAAGATCTTTGACGAGGCGGTAAACGCGATCCCGGGGCTCAGCTCCATGGCGCTGGAAAGCA
>JBCBFV010000126.1:0-7173 GCA_038527425.1 Pseudomonadota bacterium | reverse complement strand
CTCGAGACGCATGTGAGCCTCTTTGACGGCTCGAACTGCGGCATCCGGGTCGCAGATCGTCCGATCTATTCGGTACAGCACCACCCCGAAGCATCGCCTGGGCCCCAGGACAGCTTTTACCTGTTCGAGCGCTTCGCTGATGCGATGGCCGCCCGCGAAAAGGTGTCGTGATCGCGGGCTCTTTCGCCCGTTAACGGCCTCTTAACCAAGATCACCGAAAAATGCTCCCCTGTAGAGGGGAGTATGACATGGCGCCACCTGCGCCCACCGAGGGTGGAGCGCTGCGCTCGGCCATTCAGGTACGCGACACGCGCGCCTTACCGGCCAACAAGCGCAGCAAACCCCGCGATTTGCTCGACGAGCTCGTTCGGAAAGGCACGCTTTCCGTCGAGAGGGCTGCGTCTGTGCGACGAGCCGCCGTTCGGGCGGAACTCGAACCCACGGATATTCTGATCAACCGCCGCCTCGTGTCGGCCAAGCTGATCGCTGCGGCACGCGCCTCTCTTGCCCATGTCCAAGCCGTCGACCTGACGGAGCATCCCCCAGAGCGTGGCCTTGCCGCAGTGCTGGGCGCAGCGCGGTGCATCGAACTAGGCGTCGCGCCGTGGCGGCGCATGGGCAAGAAGACGGTGGTTGTGGCCCCGTCGCGCGCGGTCTTCGAGGCCGCCCTGCCCGAACTCACGGCGGCTTACGGCGCACCACAACTCGCAATTGCGCCAAGGTCGGAGATCACGGCGGCTGTCGCGCGCCAGAACCAGCGAACCCTTGTGACACGCGCAGAAAGCCGCGTGGCACCCATCGACAGTTGCCGCACATTGGGCCTGCCCAACTGGCCACAGCTGGCGCTCCTTACTGGCGCAGTACTGGCTATCGCCACGTTAGCGGCCCCCGCCACCGCCCTTGGGCTTCTGACGGCCTGGGCCTTGATCACGCTCTTCGCGACCTTGCTATTGAAAGTCGCCGCCGCGGGCGCGACGCTGTTTCATCGCCCTCCTCCCCAGACCGATCCTCCCTACAAATCACTCAGCACACGGGATCTGCCGCGGATTTCGGTGCTCGTTGCGCTCTACAAAGAGACCGATATTGCCGCCCACCTGATCGCGCGGCTGCAGAGGCTGAACTACCCGCGGGAGAAGCTCGAAGTGCTCCTTGTGACGGAAAGCGACGACCTGACCACTCAGGCCACGCTCGGTGCCACACACCTGCCCTTCTGGATGCAACACGTCACCGTACCGCCGGGACGCGTGAAGACGAAACCACGGGCCCTGAACTACGCGCTCGATCACTGCACAGGCGACATCATCGGGGTCTATGACGCAGAAGATGCGCCTGAACCCGATCAACTGCTGACGGTGGCTGCGCGCTTTGCCCAGGTGGGCGAGGAAGTTGCCTGCCTGCAAGGACGGCTCGACTATTACAATCCGCGCGCAAACTGGATCGCGCGGTGCTTTGCGCTGGAATATGCCGCGTGGTTCCGTGTCCTCCTGCCCGGCTTGGCACGGCTCCGCTTGCCGGTGCCACTTGGCGGGACGACGCTCTTTTTCCGCCGCAAACCGCTCCGCGAGCTTGGCGCGTGGGACGCCCACAATGTCACCGAGGACGCCGACCTTGGCCTCAGGCTCACGCGACGCGGCTACAGGACGGAACTTGTGGACACGACGACCTATGAGGAGGCCAATTGCCGGGCATGGCCCTGGGTGCGGCAACGCTCACGTTGGCTGAAGGGCTATGCGGTGACCTACGCGGTGCACATGCGCAACCCGCGTGCGCTTTGGCGCGATCTCGGGCCTTGGGGCTTCCTTGGGGTGCAGGTGCTCTTCGCAGGGACGCTCTCGCAATTTCTCCTCGCGCCAGTTCTACTGTCCTTCTGGCTCGCGATCTTTGGCCTTCCCCACGCCGTGGCCGATTTTATGGGCCCTGCCGCCATGACGAGCCTCGCCATCGCCTTCATCGGTGCTGAGCTGATCAATTGGTCCGTGACGGGCCTCGGCATCTCCCGCAGCAGGCACAAGGGCCTTTGGCCGTGGATCCCCGCGCTCATGGTCTACTTTCCCATGGGCGCACTGGCGGCACTCAAAGCGTTCTACGAGCTCTTCGGAAAGCCGTTCTTCTGGGACAAGACGAGCCACGGCATCAGCCAGGAGGAAAGCCTCGACCTCATTTCAGGGCAACCGGTGCAGGTTACTCAGCTGCCTCAAACTTCAGGCGCGTCACAAAAGCCACGCTAAGGTGCTGTTTGAGCGCCGCGTTCGCGGCCTCGCCATCCCGATTGCGGATCGCATCGACGACGGCCTGATGCTCATCAAGCGCCACTTCGCCCCGGCCCTCCACAGCAAGCGAGGTCGTCGCCATGAGCGCCATGAAGCGGTGCACGAGGTCGAGCTGCTGCACGAGGAAACGGTTGTGCGAGGCCAGATGAATGCGTTTGTGGAAGCTGCGGTTTGTGCGCACCAAAGCGTCCGGATCGTGCACGAGGGCCCGGTCCGCCTCCACCATGCTCTGGAGCACGGCGATCTCTTCGGGCGTGGCGTGTTGCGCGGCAAGCTGGGCCGCGAGGCCCTCAAGTTCCGAGCGAACCACGTAAAGCTCCGACAGCTCGTTATGGTCAAGCGACGCCACCATGAGCGAGCGTCCATCGCGGGTTAGCATAGACTGTGTCTCGAGCCTCTGCAGCGCCTCTCGGATTGGTGTGCGCGAGACGCCAAAACGTTCAGCGAGTTCGCTTTCAACAAGGCGGTCGCCCGGCTTGTAGGTGCCCACATCGATGGCCTCGAGGATCATCGAATACGCGTCGCGGCTGGGTGCTTTGATGTCCATCGTCGCCTCAGTCTTGATGTGGGCTCAACAATAGCCCCGACGTAGTGTGTCAATCAAGACTTACATCTTGTGAGGAAACGGGCAGCGCCGTAAGGGGTGCGCATGCGCGATAAGTTCTCTCATGTGAATGCTTGGGTCTTCGACCTCGACAACACACTTTACGACCCGTCCGTGCGGCTCTTTGATCAGATCGAAGAGAAGATGCGCCACTACATTTGCCGTCTGCTGGACGTTGATCTGGCGGAGGCGGACGCGCTGCGTGCACGCTACTGGCGCGACCATGGCACGACGCTCGCCGGGCTCATGGCGCATCATGAGATCGATCCGATGCACTTTCTCTATGACGTGCATGCCCTTGATTTCTCGGGTCTCTCGGAAGATCCGGTGCTGGCGGCGCAGATCTCCGCACTCCCCGGTCGCAAGCTTGTCTTCACCAATGGCGATGCGGCCTACGCCCAGAACGTTCTGGACGCGCGCGGTCTCGGAGACGTCTTCGAAACCATCTACGGGATCGAACATGCGGACTTCACGCCCAAGCCCCAACGCGCAGCCTTCGCGCGGGTGTTCGAACAAGCCAACATCTCCCCCCAAACTGCGGCCATGTTCGAAGATGATGTGCGCAACCTAGAGGTACCCGCCGCGCTCGGGATGCAGACAATTCTCGTCCACACCGACGCCCCCGCGCACGACCACATCCATTTTCGCACTGCTGATCTGACCAAATTTTTGTCTGAAATCACCGGCTAAGCTTGCCCCAACGGATTGTCGCGATACGTTACGCACATGGAGAATGAGTCCGCAGACATTCTCATCTCAGGTGGCGGGGTCGCCGGCCTCACAGCAGCCGCAGCTTTTGGAGCTGCAGGGTTCAGTGTTGTCTGTGTCGACCCGGCCCCACCGGTAACCGAACGAGATGCAGAGGGTGCCGATCTACGCACCACGGCGTTTTTACGCCCCGCCCAAGACTTCCTCAATCGCGCTGGTGTTTGGCCGATCCTTGCGCCTGAGGCGACCGCCTTGGCCACCATGCGCATCGTGGATGCTGGCGGCGAGGAGCCAGAAGCTCGCGTCAGCCGGGATTTCGACTCGAGCGACATCACCGACGGCCCCTTTGGTTACAATCTGCCCAACTGGCTGATCCGACGGGTCCTGCTTGAGCGGCTGGCGGAGCTGCCGAACGTCTCCTTCCGCCCTGGCGTCAGCACAAAGAGCCTTTTGGCGCGCACAAAAGAAGCGCTCATCCGCCTCTCTGACGGCGCGCGCATCAAGGCCCGGATGGTGATCGCCGCTGATGGACGCGACAGCTTTGTTCGTCAGGCGCTCGACATCGGGGCGCGCCGGATGGAGTTCGGCCAGCGCGCTTTGACCTTCGCGGTCACCCATGAGGGCCCGCACGAGAACGTCTCGACCGAGATTCACCGCACAGGCGGTCCGTTCACCTTGGTCCCGCTGCCCGATTATGACGGCAAGCCCTGTTCTGCCGTGGTGTGGATGGAGACGGAGACTCGCGCGCAAGGCCTGCTTGCGCTCGAGCAGTCCAACTTCGAGGCGGCCGCCACGGCACGCTCGGCGGGTCTCTACGGGTCGCTCAAGCTTGTGACGCGCCGGACCTCTTGGCCCATCATCTCGCAGCTCGCCGATACCTTCTTTGGGCCGCGCACGGCCCTCGTCGCCGAGGCTGCGCATGTGGTACCGCCAATCGGCGCGCAGGGTCTCAACATGAGCCTCGCAGACCTCGATACCCTGCTCGACCTCGCAACCGCCAATCCTGATGCGCTCGGCGAAGAAGAGATGCTCAAGGCCTATGAGCGCGCCCGATATGGGGATGTGCGCACGCGCGTGCTGGGCGTGAGTGCCCTGAACAAGGCCTCGATCGCTTCGCCAACACCGGTGCGGGATGCGCGCGCCTTGGGCCTCAAGGCGCTGCACGATATTGGGCCGCTCCGGACCTCGCTAATGAAGCTTGGGCTCGGCTCCCGTTAGAGCACTTTGTCGACGACGCGACGCAGACGAGCGACGGTCGCGTCGACATCCCGCAGCTTGTCGAGGCCGAAGAGGCCGATGCGGAAAGTGCGAAAATCCTCAGGCTCATCACACTGAAGCGGCACGCCTGCTGCAATCTGCATGCCTTCAGCCGCAAAGCGTGACCCGTTCTGGATATCGCCGTCTGCCGTGTAGCTCACCACCACACCCGGCGCCTGGAAGCCTTCGGCCGCCACGGATTGAATGCCCTTTTCTGCCATCAGCTCGCGCACGGCTTGGCCGAGCGCCCACTGCGCGGTTTTCGCGTTCTTGAAGCCGAACTCTTTGGTCTCCAGCACCGCGTCGCGGAAATGGACGAGGCCGTCGGTGGGCATCGTCGCGTGATAGGCGTGCTTGCCCGCCTCATAGGTCTCCATAATCGAGAGCCATTTGCCCAAATCGATGGCGAAGCTGTTGGAATGGGTCGCTTTCACACGCTCCACCGCGCGCTTTGAGAGCATGACGACACCTGCAGACGGCGTGGAGGACCACCCCTTTTGCGGGGCGGAGATCAACACATCGACGCCGGTCGCGGCCATGTCGACCCAGATGCAGCCCGAGGCGATGCAGTCGAGGACCATCAGCGCGCCGACCTCGTGCGCCGCCGCCGCAAGGGCGGAGATGTAGTCGTCGGGCAGGATGACGCCCGCCGAGGTCTCCACATGGGGGGCGAAGACGATGTCTGGCTTCACCTCGTGGATTTTGGCCACCACTTCTTCAATCGGTGCGGGCCGGAACGGCGCCTGAGATGCATTGCCCACACGGCGCGCTTTCATCACCTCGCAGGACGACGTGAAGGCGCCTGATTCAAAGATCTGGGACCAGCGGTAGGAGAACCAGCCGTTGCGCACAACGAGCGCCGAGGCATCTTGGCCGAACTGGCGGGCCACAGCCTCCATCCCGTAGGTGCCGCCACCGGGGATGAGCGCGCAACCCGCGGCGCCGTAGACCTCTTTGAGGTTGCTGGACAGATCCCGCATCACGCCGCCAAAAGACGCAGACATGTGGTTGAGCGAGCGGTCAGTGAACACGACCGAGAATTCTTCGAGCCCTTGCGGGTCAACAGTGTCGAGCAGTGCCATGGTGTTCTCCCTTTTCGGACCATCGGCTTAGGGCTCTCTCGAAGGGCATGCAAAGTCTACTTGGGTATACATTGCAGGGTTCTTGGGCCCGTTGGCGCATTTCGCGAAAATCGCGTGGAGCGGCGTTCCGATCCGCTACGCGAGGTTCCCAAGAGGGCCTTCGCGGACCTCCTCTGAGAGGAGAACGTTAGATTCGATGTCCCCCACCCCTGGGAGCGTCATGATCCGTCGTCTCAAGATGCGCTCGAAGTCCGCGATGTCGCGGGCCGTGATGCGCACGCGGTAGTCATAGAGGCCAAGGACGTGATCCACGCGCTGCACCTCTGGAATGGCTGAGATCGCGCGCTCGAAGTCTTCGAGGCTGACGCGGCCCCGGGTGGCGAGCTTGATGCCGAGAAAGACGGTGACACCGAAGCCAAGAGCTTTTTCATCGAGTTCAAGCCGCGCGCCTTTGAGGATGCCAGCCTCGCGCAGCTTCTTTAGCCGCCGCCATGTGGCGGGTTGAGACATGCCAACCGCGCGACCCAGATCCGCTGTGCCTTGGCTCGCATCTTGATGGAGCGCTTTGAGAAGGGCGATGTCGGTGGCGTCGATCATAGCGGCAGCCCCTCGCGGCGAGAGACCTCTGCCACCTGCATCAGCGCTTCGATGTCAGCGATATGAGGCAGCGTCAGGATCTGATCGCGGTAGAGCTCCTGATAATGGGCCATGTCGCGGGCGATGACCGACAGGCGCGCGTCGACGCGGCCAAGGAACGTCTGGATTTCGATGACCTCGGGGATCGTTCGGGCCTGGGTCAGGAAGTCTTCGAAGGCCCGGGGAGATTTTTCGAGCGTGATGCGGAGCGAGACCTCAACCGCATAGCCGAGAGCGCGCCAGTCGATGACCGCACGGGTTGCTTTGAGGACCCCTTGGCTGCGCAGTCTCTCTAGGCGTCGCGCGGCCGTGGCTTGCGGAATGCGCGCGCCCTCAGCCAGCGCAGAGAGCGGCTGTTCGGGATCGTCTTGCAAGTAACGCAAGAGGCGGCGATCGATGTCGTTGAGCATGATTTTTTGCTATAACCACCCCGTTTGCGAATAGATAGTCCGAACAATGAGTATTTTTGGAAAGATGAAGGGGCGACTCCCGTGCTTCAGGGGGATAGACCGGCGCCAGTTTCTATCTCCCTCATGCGCCAGAGTCGCCCCTTCATCTTTCCAAAAATACTCATTTTGCGGACTATCTATTCGCGCAAGGTGTGATTATAGAAGAA
>JBCBFV010000125.1:0-7185 GCA_038527425.1 Pseudomonadota bacterium | reverse complement strand
AGCAGTACCGCACCCGCGCCATCGCCGAAAAGTACGCAGGTGCCCCGATCCGTCCAATCCATGAGGCGCGAGAATGTCTCGGCACCGACGACGAGCACCCGCTGGGCTTGGCCGCTGGAAATGAGAGAGTTGGCCGTCGTCATCGCATAGGCAAAACCTGCGCAAACGGCCTGCACGTCAAAGGCAAAACCGCGCGTCATACCAAGCTTGCCCTGAACCATCGTCGCGGCTGAGGGGAAGGTCAGGTCTGCAGTGGATGTCGCCACGATCAGCGCGTCGACATCGTCAGCCGTCAGCCCCGCGTCCGCGAGGGCCGCTTCACAGGCCTTCACACCCAGATCGGAGGTGGTTTCACCTTCAGCTGCGAAATGGCGGCGTTCGATCCCCGTGCGGGACCGGATCCAGGCGTCATTTGTGTCGAGCGTTTTCTCGAACTCTGCGTTTTCGACAACGCGTTCGGGCAGGTAATGGCCGATACCTCGGACCACGGCACGCAGTGTCATTAGCGTTCCTTGTCGTCTTCTTGAGGAGCAAAGCCCCCAGCTTGTGCTACGCGAGCAGCGAGCCTCTCACCAAAGCCCGTCTTCGACAATTGGTAGGCCAGTTTGATGGCCGCGGCTACCCCTGTGGGATCTGCATCGCCGTGCGACTTCACCACAGTGCCGTTGAGGCCCAGGAACACGCCGCCGTTTACCCGGCGCGGATCTACGCGCTTTCTCAAACGGTTGAGCGATGGATAGGCCACGAGCGCCGCAATGCGCGAGAAGGGCGTGTGCCGGAAGGCGTTGCGTAGAGCGGTCGAGATGAAGCTTGCGGTGCCTTCGCCCGTCTTCAGCGCAATGTTGCCGGTGAAGCCGTCCGTGACGATTACATCGACAGTGTCAGAGGCGATCTGGCCGCCTTCCACAAAGCCCACAAACTCAAAACGCGCGTCGTCTGCCTGCGCACTGATCATCTCGGCGGCGACTTTGAGTTCGGCGCGGCCTTTATGTTCTTCGGTGCCAACGTTGAGCAGACCCACGCGAGGGCGTTCAATTTCGAGCCCGTTGCGCGCGTAGCTGACGCCCATGAGTGCGTATTGCATGAGGTCGGTTTCATCGGCGCGGATATCGGCGCCAGCATCGAGAAGGACGTTGAAGCCCTTGGCGTTGTTGGCAGGCCAAAGGATCGCGATCGCAGGGCGGTTTACGCCCGGCAGCTTGCGCAGCCGCACCATGGACACCGCCATGAGCGCACCGGTGTTGCCGCAAGAGACGCAGACATCCGCCTCGTTCGAGCGCACGGAGTTGATCGCGGACCACATCGAGGTGTCCTTGCCGTGGCGCATCACGTGGCTGGGTTTGTCCGTCATGGCCACCACACCGTCAGCAGCCTTGATCGTCGTGGCATCAGACAAGCCATGCTTGGCGACCAAGGTCGTCAGCTCGTCTTCTTTGCCGTGCAGAATAAAGCGGAGGTCTGGATTGGCCTTCGAGGCACGCGCCATGCCTTTGACAATCGTCGAAGGCCCTCGGTCGCCGCCCATGGCATCCACAGAAATGACAATAGGCCCGTGGCCTTTTTCGGGGCCGCGGGCCGTCATGTCTTGGTCTTAGTGAAGCGTGGACCGATCATCGATCGCGACGCGCAGCTTATGCGGCGTCTTCTTCGTCGAGATCGATCTCGTCCGCCATAGCGACGACTTCACGGTCGTCGTAGTGGCCGCAGGACGGGCACACGTGGTGCGGGCGCTTCAGCTCACCGCAGTTGGTGCACTCGTTCGGATTCGCTGCGACGAGCGAATGATGCGAGCGGCGGTTGTTGCGGCGCGATTTGGAAACGCGATTCTGTTGAACGGCCATGTCTGAACCTCGGGTCGGGGCGCTGCGGTCAGCACCTTCATTGGTGGATTTCGGCGGGCTTTAAGCCACGCGCCCCGTGCACGCAAGAGCTTTGCGGCTCGGAGCGCTCGGATACGCCCGCTTTGTGTTTCTTGCAAGCCTCAAGAACCGCCTTTTTCGAGCTTTTCCTTAAGAGAGGCTAATCCCGCGAAGGGTTTGGCGTCTTCATCGGTCATTGGCGCCTGTCCTGGCGGGCCAAATACCTGTTCACCTATCTCAACGCCCTCGGCGCGCGGGTAGTCGGGCAGCGACAATGCGATCATCTCCGCGACCGTACTGGAAAGCTGAATTTCCTCTGGAAGCGCTTCCAGCGTGTCGTCTTCGGGCATCTCGGCCTCCGAGTCGGTGATCTCGGGCATTTTGGCCGTGTAGGTGAGGGTGCTCGTCTCCTCGAGACGCGTGACCACGGGCGCCAGTGTCACCACGCAGGGCTGCACAACCGTCGCCCCCCAGCGCGCTTCCAAACGCCAGTCGCTTTTGCCCTGAGGTGTCAGCGTCAGCTCAACCCGAAGTTTGCGCAATTCCGTGATCCCCAGCTGCGCGGCCATTGCGCCGCGCTGTTCGGCGGACGGCTCCCACGTTCTGCGATGGGGCTTTTTGGCCGGAAGGCTGGCAAGTGTGATGATATCGTCGCTCATCTGCGGACGTCTCTCCTGATTGCGCTGGCTTGAAAAAACCTGAGCGTCCCTGTTACATCGCTCCCAAGGCCGGGGAAAGGCCACCAACAACCGGGTAGTCATCCATGGGCATTGCGAAAATCAGCAGAGCTGTAACGGGTATCACGTTGGCCATGGCCCTGTCGGCTTGCACCACGCAGTTCCGCAATCATGGCTATGCCCCCACGGACGCCGAGCTGCAGGAGATCATCGTGGGCGTGGATACGCGCGCGACTGTCGAAGATGTGATCGGCCGCCCCTCAACGTCCGGCGTGCTCACTGGCAGCGCGTATTACTACTTGTCCGACCGCCGCCGCAGCTTCGCGTTTCTCGAACCGCAGGTGATTGACCGCCAACTGGTGGCGGTCAGCTTTGATGGTGATGGCGTGGTGACAAATATCGAGCGCTTCACCCTTGAGGATGGCCGCGTCGTGCCGCTGTCACGTCGTGTGACGGATTCGAGCGTGCAGAACTCAACGTTCTTGCGTCAGCTGCTGGGTAACCTCGGCAACTTCAACCCGGGCCAGTTCATCGGCGACGGTTAAGGTTAGTCTTCCTCCTGGAAGGTCAGCGCAACGCCATTGATGCAGTACCGCAGCCCCGTGGGATGAGGCCCATCAGGGAAGACGTGGCCCAGATGCGCGTCGCAGCGGTCGCAATGCACCTCGGTACGACGCATGAACCAGCTGTTGTCGACGCTCTCGCCCACTTCGGCCCCTTCGGCAGGTTGATAGAACGACGGCCAGCCTGTGCCTGAGTCGAACTTGTGTTCTTTGTCAAAAAGAGGCGCATCGCAGCACACGCATCGGAACATGCCGGGACCCTCGGGGAAGCTTTCGTGGGTGAAGGCGCGCTCGGTGCCATGCTTGCGGGTGACTTTGTAGGCGAGGTCTGAAAGGCTCTCACGCCATTCAGCATCGGATTTAATGACCTTTTCCATGCACTTCCTCTTTGCACGTCGTTGTTTTGTTGCGCTCTTTTGTGCAACTTGTTTCGGGAGGAATGTAAGGGCCGCCGGACATCTGTCCAAGGTTTGAGGAATAACGGTCATGCGAGGTTTGTGTCGCGGAAAATACCGGGCGAGGCGGGCAGACAGCCCCCAAGACGTCCGTGCCGCGCAATCCCTGCGACACCGAGCCTTCCGGGGTGGCGAGGGGATCGACAGCGACGCCTTCGATGACATCTGCACCCATATGCTGGTTGAAGAGATCGATACAGGACGGCTCGTATGCTGTTTTCGACTGCTGCCATTGAAAGACGGCGGACAAATCGGTCGGAGCTACGCCGCGCAATACTACGAACTCTCCGCGCTCGAGGCTTATGACGGTCCGATGGTTGAGATGGGCCGGTTTTGCATAGCCGAAGATGTCACGGACCCAGACGTGCTGCGCATTGCTTGGGGCGCGTTGACGGCCTTTGTGGACGACGAAGGCGTACAAATGCTCTTTGGCTGTTCCTCCTTCGCGGGCACGAGCGGTGAGGCCTACGAGGACGCCTTTGCCATGCTCAAGGAAAAGCACCTGGCGCCGTCACGTTGGTTGCCCCGGGTGAAAGCGCCGCACGTCTTCCGCTTTGCCGAACGCTTGCGCCAGCGACCGGACCGCAAGCGCGCCATGCTCGGCATGCCGCCTTTGCTGAAGACCTATCTGGCCATGGGTGGTTGGGTCAGTGACCACGCCGTCGTCGATAATGACCTCGACACGCTTCATGTCTTCACGGGGCTCGAGATCGATGCGATCCCTGCGGCGCGTAAACGCCTTCTGCGCGCTGTGGCGGGCTAACACAGAACTCTGATTGACCTTCGCGAGCCTGCGCCATAGCTCCACGCCATGGCGCGTCCTCCTTTGCTTCAACTCACCAACATCGGCCTCACTTTCGGCGGTGACCCGGTTTTTCAGAACTTGTCGCTGACCATTCAGCCGGGGGACCGCGTGGCGCTTGTGGGCCGCAATGGCTCGGGAAAGTCGACACTCCTTAAGGTTATGGCCTCTCTCGTCGAGGCGGACACGGGCGAGCGTGTCGTCCCAGCGGGCACCTCCGTGGGCTATATGGAACAGGAGCCCGACCTCTCGGGCTTCACCACGCTGGGCGACTTTGCGATCAGCGATCTTGAGGCCAGTGAGACCTACAGGGTCGAGATGGCGGGCGAGGGGCTGAAGTTCGATCCGAACCGCCCCGTCGCCACCGCCTCAGGCGGGGAGCGCAGACGCGCGGCGCTGGCCAAGCTCTGGGCCGAGGCGCCAGACCTGATGCTTCTCGACGAACCGACGAACCACCTTGATATCGAGGCCATCGGCTGGCTCGAAGACCAACTGTCTTCTGCCCGGCAAGCGTTCGTCTGCATCTCGCACGACCGGGCATTCCTGACCGCGCTCACCCGCGCCACGCTCTGGATCGACCGCGGCGAGGTGCGGCGCCAAGAGAAGGGCTTTGCTGCCTTTGAGGCCTGGCGCGACAAGACCTGGGAAGAAGAGGACGACGCGCGCCACAAGCTCGACCGCAAGATCAAGGCCGAGGCGAAATGGGCCGTCGAAGGCATCTCTGCCCGCCGTAAGCGCAACATGGGCCGCGTGCGCGCCCTGCAAGACCTGCGCGCAGAACGCGCCTCCCAGATCAGACGCCAGGGCGCGGCGGCGCTTGAGCTCGATAGCGGCAAGAAAAGCGGCAAGAAGGTCATCGAAGCAACGGGCCTGACCAAAGCTTTTGACGACCGGGTGATTTGCAAGAATTTCGATCTGACCGTGCAGCGCGGAGACCGGATTGCCTTCGTGGGCCCCAATGGCGTCGGCAAGACGACCGTGCTCAAGATGCTCACGGGCGAGCTCGCGCCGGATGAAGGCAATGTGAAGCTCGGCACCAACCTTGAAGTGGCCGTCTTCGACCAGGCCCGCGCGCAGATCGACCCCGATCTTAGCCTTTGGGAAGCCCTCACAAGCGAGAAGGGCCTTCGCGTTT
Source organism: Pseudomonadota bacterium (assembly GCA_038527425.1). Lineage (GTDB taxonomy): Bacteria > Pseudomonadota > Alphaproteobacteria > Rhodobacterales > Rhodobacteraceae > Shimia_B. The sequence goes on along the minus strand of JBCBFV010000125.1, from coordinate 1,694 downwards.
CAGGTCGTGCCGACCAGATCATGGTGCGCGGGAACCCCAAGCACGTGGTGGGCTACCTGAAGGACTTCCTTTTTGACGATGCCCAAGCCCGCGCACCCGTGCGGGCACTGTCCGGGGGCGAACGGGCGCGTCTGCTCCTGGCCAAGCTCATGGCCAAGCCGTCGAACCTACTGATCCTCGACGAACCGACCAACGACTTTGATGTCGAGACGCTCGATCTGCTTCAGGACATTCTGGGCGACTACGATGGCACGGTGCTGTTGGTCAGCCACGACCGGGATTTCCTGGACCGCGTCGCCACCGCCACCGTGGCTTTCGAGGGGCGCGGGCGCCTGACCGTCTATGCCGGCGGGTGGAGCGACTACCAATCTCAAAAACAGCCGGATGCGCCCGAAGCAAAAGCAGCACCAGTGAAGCCCGCTCAAAAGGCAGAAGCTCCCAAGAAAGCAGATAAGCCGAGCGGCCTGTCGTTCTCAGAAGAGCATCGCCTCGCAGCGCTACCTGAAGAAATCGATCGTCTGGGGGCCGAGATCGCGAAACTTGAGGAGTTCCTCTCTCAGCCCAACCTCTTCACCGAAGCGCCTGTGAAATTCCAGAAGGCAACTGACGCCCTCGTTGAGCGTCAGCAAGCGCTCGCAGCGGCGGAAGAGGAGTGGATGACCCTCGAAGAAAAGGCTGAGGCCGCGGGCTGATGCCTCACGGCATCCGCAGGGCACCGTCCAGCCGGATCGTCGTGCCGTTGAGATAGCCGCATTCGTAGATGAATGCCGCGAGGCGTGCGAATTCCTGTGGCAGGCCCAGCCGTTTCGGGTGAACCACGTCCGCTGCGAGGCCGTCCATCACCTCTTGGCCAAGGCTTTCCAACATGGGCGTCCGGAAGATGCCCGGCGCGATGGCCATGGCGCGTATTTTCATCGTCGCGAGATCTCGAGCCAAGGGCAGGGAAAGCGCCGCGACGCCCCCCTTTGAGGCCGCATATGCCGTCTGGCCCTTTTGCCCATCGAAAGCGGCAACGGAGGCCGTATTGACGATCACGCCTTTCTCTTCGCCACCGTCGTTTTGCGCCATGATTTCAGCACTTAAGCGGGCAATGTTGAAGCTGCCGGTCAGATTGATGTCGATTGTTTTGCGAAAGCTCCCAAGCGCATGGGGCCCAGACCGCCCGAGCGTCCGTTCCGCCGTGGCGATCCCCGCGCAGGAGACGGCGCAGGTCAGCCCCTCCATTTCCTCGCTTGCCTCTTTCAATGCAGCAGCCACTGAGGCTTCATCGGTCACATCGACGGCCGAGAAACCCGCGCCCATGCCCTCGGCCACGGCGGCGCCGTCCGGGTTGAGATCAAAGATGGTAACCTGCGCGCCACGTGCACGGAACTCAGCCGCTGTGGCGGCACCCAAACCGGAGGAGCCGCCGGTGACGATGACTTTAGCGTTGGTAATGTCCATGGCGGGCTCCGATATCTGAACAAGTGTTCATTTAACCGGAGCCGCGCTTTGGCTCAAGCAGGCAAGTGAATATTGAACCGCTCGCGCAATGCCGCATCCAGCACGGGATCAAAGACGGCGCTCGACGGATTAGCCAATAGCGCCGCCGTGCGCGCCTTAGCCGTCTCCAACAGATCAGGCTTGCCATTCTCATCCCATTCCTTGGGCGAGGTGCGGTCACCGTTCTCTGGATACACGAAGTCGCGTTGCAT
>JBCBFV010000124.1:0-7197 GCA_038527425.1 Pseudomonadota bacterium | reverse complement strand
TCGAGTTGGGAGAGGCGCAATCTGGCGTCGAACAGGTGCTCGACAGCTTGGCTTTTGACCCGCGCGAGCTGGAGGAAGCGGAAGAGAGGCTTTTCGCGTTGCGCGCGCTGGCGCGAAAGCACCAAGTGTTGCCGGATGAGTTGGCCCAATTAATGGTGTCTTTGCGTACCAAGCTCGATGCCTTTGAGGCCTCGGGCGCGGACATCGCGGCGCTGGAACAAGAGATGCGTTCCGCTCTGGAAGCCTATGACGCCGCAGCAGGCGCTTTGACGGCGGCACGAGCGAAGTCTGCAAAGAAGCTTGATAAAGCCATGGGCGCAGAGCTGGCACCGCTCAAGATGGAGCGTGCTGTGTTCGAGACGCAGATCACTGCGACAGATCCGGGACCTGACGGGGTCGACATGGTTGCCTTCACGGTTGCGACCAACCCTGGAGCGCCCTCTGGTCCTCTGAACAAGATTGCGTCTGGTGGTGAACTCAGCCGGTTCCTTCTGGCATTGAAAGTTTGCCTCACTGGTGGCGTGGCAGGACAGACGATGATCTTCGATGAAATCGACCGCGGCGTCGGTGGGGCGACAGCTGATGCTGTTGGCCGTCGCTTGGCGCGGCTCAGCGAAGATGGTCAGGTCCTCGTGGTGACACATTCCCCGCAAGTCGCCGCACTCGGTGCGCATCACTGGCGCGTTGCAAAACGTGTCGAGCGGGAAATGACATTTTCGCAGGTCGATCCTCTTTCACCCGAAGCTCGCGTTGATGAAATAGCGCGGATGCTCTCTGGTGACACGATCACGGAGGCTGCCCGCGCAGCGGCCGAAGAGCTTCTGCGCGGCTAGGGCCCGCCGTGCGCTCTGTTCCTGCGCGCGCCTTCCGGCGTGCTCGAAAGGCGCCCGCCCACCGACCCGGACCTGTCTTCTTTGCGCCAATGAACTTCCGCCGGAGGCATCCGATCGTCGCCGTAGGAGCTGGGCTAGTTCTGTCGCACCAGTTTGCCCGGGTTCATGATGGCATCGGGATCGAGGGCGCGCTTGATGTCGCCCATTAGACCCCAAGCCGCGCCGTGTTCGCTTTCCATATGATCGAGTTTGCCCATGCCGACGCCGTGTTCTCCGGTGGCGGTGCCACCCAGTGCCAGCGCGTTTTCGACCATGCGTTTTTGGAGGGCGAGAGCGGCGTCTTTTTCCTCCGGACTATTAGGATCTATCAGCAGAATGGCGTGATAGTTGCCATCACCGACATGCCCGAGCACCGGTCCCGGGATGGGACTTCCTTCGATGTCTGAAACTGCTGCGTCCATCGCTTCGGCCAATCGAGAAATGGGAACGCAGACGTCTGTTACCACGGCGCGCGCGCCTTGCCGGGACGCGAGGATCGCATAGTAGGCAGCGTGGCGCGCCGCCCAAAGGGCGCGTTTGTCTTCTTCTTGCGCGGACCATTCAAACCCCGCCCCGCCGTTACCCTCAGCCAAGGCGCCAAAGGCTTCAGCTTGCTCGGCCACAGAGGCCTGCGATCCGTGGAATTCCACGAAGAGATGGGGCTGCAGCGGGTCGTCACGTCCGGCGTGTGCATTGACGGCCGCGATAGAGGCCGCGTCGAGCACTTCGATACGTGCCATGGGGATGGCGCACTGGATCGTCTCGATCACGGTCTCAACGGCTGCACCAAGGGTCGGGAAGGCACAAACGGCGGATGCAGTGGCCTCCGGGATGCCTTGGAGGCGCAGCGTGAGCTCGGTGATTAGGCCAAGGGTCCCCTCCGAGCCCACAAAGAGCCCCGTAAGGTCGTAGCCAGCAGAGGACTTCCGCGCGCGCGTGCCGGTGCGAATGATTTCCCCTTCGGCTGTAACCACTTCGAGGGCGATCACATTGTCCTTCATCGTGCCGTAGCGCACGGCCGTCGTCCCAGAGGCACGGGTCGAGGCCATGCCGCCGAGCGAGGCGTTGGCGCCTGGATCAACCGGAAAGAAAAGGCCGGTGGCGCGGAGCTCTTCGTTGAGCGCCTCGCGCGTGACCCCTGGCTGCACGACCACATCCATGTCGGCCGCGTTGATCGTCAGTACCTGGTTCATGCGGCTGAAATCCACGCTCACCCCCCCGCGCGGCGCGGCTGTGTGCCCTTCCAACGAGGTCCCGGCACCGAAGCCGATCACCGGGCAGCCATGCTCCCGACAGATCCTGACAGCCGCCGCTACCTCCTCAGTTGATGCCGGATAAATGACCGCATCAGGCGCCATCACCGAAAAATGCGTCTCTGACGCACCATGGAGCTCCAGATCGTGCTTGGACCGCGACAAGCGATCTCCTAACAATTCTTCAAGGGCAGCGAGGGCGGCAGGAATAGTCATGGGGCGCTCCGGGCGGGGTGATCTCAGCAGTCTAGTCCAGCGCGCTGCCCAGTTGAAGCGGTGGACGGTAATGGATCGGGTACGTCAACAGCTAAGAGAGACCTGGCAGGAAAGCCGGGCTGTCCTGCGTGAAAAAGGGCCAAGCCAGATCCAGTTCTGGTTCATTGCCCTTGCGGTTGGGATTGCAGCTGGCTTTGCAGCGGTGGGTTTCCGGCTTGCCATTGAAGCGCTTCAGGGCGCGATTTACGGCACGGACGATATCGCGATGCTCCATTCCTGGGCGCGCACTTTGCCTTGGTACTTTGTTCTGATCACACCGATCGTAGGCGGGCTCGTCGTTGGCCTGATCCTCGATCGCTTCACAAGTGACGGACGGGTGCGATCGGTTGCGGATGTGATCGAAGGGGCAGCTCTTGATGAGGGCAGGGTGGAGACGAAAGAAGGTCTCGCCTCTGCGGTGGCTTCGCTGATCACGCTTTCTTCCGGTGGCTCGACAGGGCGCGAGGGCCCGGTCGTGCACTTGGCGGCGACGATTTCGACCAAGGTGTCGAACATCATCCGCGCGGATGCGATCACTGGGCGTGACCTCTTGGGCTGTGCGGTTGCGGCGGCGGTATCGGCCTCGTTTAACGCCCCCATCGCGGGCGCCCTTTTCGCGCTCGAGGTGATCCTGCGCCATTTTGCGATGCACGCTTTCGCCCCGATCGTGATTGCATCGATGGCCGGCACCGTCGTCTCGCGGCTCTACTTCGGCGACATCACGGAGTTCTCGCTGCCGCAGATGAACATGCTGGCTTTTTATGTAGAGCTTCCAGCCTTCATGATCCTAGGCCTCTTATCTGGCCTTGTGGCAGTCCTTTTGATGCGCACCATCTTTTGGTTCGATGATCTAGGCACCGAAGCCCATGGACGTACGGGCCTTCCACGTTGGACACGGCCCGCGATGTCAGGCGCGATGCTGGGCGCGTTGGCCATCTTCTACCCCCACATCATCGGCGTGGGCTATGAGACGACGACAGCGGCACTATCAGGCAACCTCCTCCTGAACGAGGCGATCGTGTTCTGCATCCTCAAGGTGCTCGCTGTGGCGATCACGATGGGTGGCCGCATGGGGGGCGGGGTCTTCTCCCCCTCGCTGATGGTCGGCGCGCTGCTTGGCCTTGCTTTCGGGATCGTGGCCACCGGCATCTTCCCGGATGTCTCGGGCTCGCCCACGCTCTACGCGCTGGCGGGTATGGGCGCTGTTGCGGCGGCGGTGATGGGGGCGCCGATTTCCACCACGCTGATCGTTTTCGAACTGACGGGCGACTGGCAAACCGGCCTCGCGGTGATGGTCGCGGTGTCGCTGTCCTCGGCTGTGTCAGGCAATCTCGTCTACCGGTCGTTCTTCCTCAGCCAGATTGAACGCCGAGGGGTGCACCTTGCAGCCGGGCCCCAAGCTTATCTTCTCGCCACCTTTGGCGTTGTCAGCATTATGCGGCGGCCCGATCATCCAAGGGCTGCGCCTGAAGAGCGGCTGAAAAAGCTGATCGACGAGGGGGTCTATGTGACAGACACCGCCACGCTCGAGACGGCGATGCCGCTCTTTGAAACGACCAATGAGGTCTACTTGCCTGTCGTCAACCTAAAGGACGATCAGCTCACGCTCGTGGGCGGCTTGTTCCAAGTGGATGCGCTCAAGGCCTATAACCGTGCGCTTGCGGCTACCGCGGCTGAAGAACATTCCTAGCGCCGGAACAGGGGCTCAGATCTTTTCGACGGTGACGTCCGCGTGCCCAAAGGCGAGGTAGCCTGCGATCTCGCTCACACCATCAAAAGGCGTCTCATAGGACCAAACGGCCGCGGCCAGCGTCGTCGACTTCGTGACGATGTCGAAATAAGACGCATCGCCCTTGTGCGGGCAATGGGTGCTCTTGTCGGAAGCATCGAGAAAGGCCATCGCGATGTCGTCGCGGGGGAAGTAGATCACCTCAGGGTAAGATCCCTCCGCCAGCTCGAGCGCGTTCTTGGATTCCCCAATGACGGCGCCGCCCACGCGGACGGACCAGGTGCCCGGTGCTTTCCTGATCTTAATGTGGTCTGCCATGGCTGCCTCCTACGTCCCGCGCGTCCAGTTATGTCGAGTGTATATGACACTTAGGTGTCAGAGCGAAAGGGTCGCTGGCCCGATCCATGCTTCGGCCCGTGGGCTGAGCTGCCCTTCTAGCCGTCGTGCACATTCCATGTGATAGGCATCGATCCAAGCACGCTCTTCCCGCGACAGCATGCTGGCGACGATGAGGCGTCGGTCGATGGGCACATAGGTGAGCGTCTCAAAGCTCAGAAAGTCGCGGGCGTCACCGCCGGGCAGGGGCGGGGCCTCTTCCACGACGATCAGGTTTTCGATCCGAATCCCGAAGGCGCCTTCCTTATAGTAGCCGGGTTCGTTCGACAGGATCATCCCTGGCTCGAGCGGCAGGTCCGAGACACGGCTGATCCGCGCCGGGCCCTCATGGACCGACAGATACGATCCCACGCCATGCCCCGTGCCGTGATCATAGTCCTGCCCGGCCATCCAAAGCGGCGCACGGGCCAGCGTATCGATATGGGAGCCTGCGACCCCTTTCGGAAAGCGGATGCGCGACAAGGCGATCATCCCTTGCAGCACGCGGGTGAAGGCGGCCTTGGCATCGCTCGGCGGCTCGCCCAAGGCCACGGTGCGCGTGATATCCGTCGTCCCATCCACATATTGCCCACCGGAATCAACGAGATAGAGCTCTCCGGTCTTGAGCGTCCGGTTCGTTTCTTCGGTCACGCGGTAGTGCACAACAGCCCCATGCGCGCCTGCGCCTGAGATCGTCTCGAACGAGATATCTTGCAGCGCGTTCGTCGCCCGCCGGAACCCTTCGAGGGATTGGGCGGCGCTGATTTCGGTCACGTCCTCTGGCGTCTGCTCATCGAGCCAGGCGAGAAACTCCACCATGGCGACCGCGTCCCGCGCATGGGCCGATCTTGCGCCCTGCAGCTCCACCTCGTTCTTCGTAGCCTTCGGGAGCACACAAGGATCAGCCCCGTGAGAGGCCTCGCCGGTCAGGGCGTCGACGACAGCAACGGGGCAGGAGCTCGGATCAAGCCTCACCCGCCCCTCTAAGCCCGCCAAGGCAAACAGAAACGCCTCGGGCGGGTGAATGCTCACTCCTGTGCCAAAGATCAGATCGACGACCTTCTCGGCTTCCACGAAAAGGTCGACGCGGCCATCAGCATGAAGGATGGCAAAAGACTGCACGATCGGAATGCGCGGGATGTCGGACCCGCGAATGTTCAATAGCCAGCAAATGGAATCCGGCAGTGTCAGGATCGCCGCGCTCTCTCCAGCTTCAGCAAGCCCTTTGCCAAGCCGCGCCGCCTTATCGGCGGAGGCCTCGCCCGCCAGCTCTACAGGGTGGGAAAAGACCCGTCCCTCAGGCCGCGCTGGACGATCCTCCCAGATCGCGTCGACGAAGTTCTCGGTCGCCACTAGCTCCATGCCCGAGGCCGCAAGCGCTTCGATCTGCTTTGGAGAATGGAGCCAGGGATCGTAGGCCAGCTTGCCCGCGCCATGCTCCGCCAACCAGGCGCTCAAAGACACTTCCGGCCAATCCACTGGCGTGAACACATCCGTGGAGACCTGCTCCTTCACCTGAACGCGGTAGCGGCCATCCACAAAGACCACGGCTTTGTCTGCCAAAACAACGCAATAGCCAGCAGACCCCGTGAACCCCGTCAGCCACGCGAGCCGCTCATCGCAAGAGGCCACATATTCCCCCTGCCAGGCATCGGCGCGTGGCACGATAAAGCCATCAACGCCCGCGTCCGCCATCTTTGCGCGCAGCGCTGCCAGCCGCGGGGGGCCTTGTTCGGGGCTGGTTGAACTCTCAAAGGTCTGAAACACAGCGCACCCCCGTTTTCTTCGTGCTTAGTACTTCCGCCGGAGGCATCCGCCCCCTCAGCTCGCGCGTTTCATACCCATGACGCGCGCCCGTGCCCGCGGATCGGAATCAAAGAGCGATGCCAGCTGCTCAGTCATAGCACCCGCCAGCTGTTCGACATCGGTGATTGTGACCGCGCGATCGTAATAGCGCGTCACATCGTGGCCGATCCCGATGGCAATCAGCTCCACCTGTCGCTTCTTCTCGACCATGGCGATCACGTCGCGCAGGTGCTTTTCGAGGTAATTCGCGGGGTTCACGCTCAAGGTGGAATCGTCCACCGGCGCGCCATCCGAGATCACCATGAGGATCTTGCGTGCTTCAGGCCGCCCGATCATCCGCTTGTGCGCCCACTCAAGCGCCTCGCCGTCGATGTTCTCCTTCAGAAGGCCTTCCTTCATCATGAGACCAAGGTTCGGACGCGCCCGCCGCCACGGCGCATCGGCGCTCTTATAGATGATGTGGCGCAGGTCGTTCAGACGCCCCGGCTGTTGCGGGCGACCCTCGGCGAGCCACCCCTCACGGCAAAGCCCCCCCTTCCAAGCGCGTGTCGTAAAGCCCAGAATCTCCGTCTTCACCGAGCAACGCTCAAGCGTACGGGCCAGAACGTCTGCGCAAATCGCCGCGATCGAGATCGGGCGCCCGCGCATAGAGCCTGAGTTATCGAGGAGGAGCGTCACGCAAGTGTCGCGGAACTCCGTATCTTTCTCGACCTTGAACGACAGCGGCGTCGTCGGGTTGGCCACCACGCGTGCAAGACGGCCCGCGTCGAGCATCCCTTCCTCGCGGTCGAATTCCCAACTGCGGTTCTGCTGTGCCTGAAGACGCCGCTGCAGCTTGTTGGCCAGCCGCGACACCGCGCCCTTCAGCGGATCGAGCTGCTGATCGAGATAGGCGCGGGCCGTCTTG
>JBCBFV010000123.1:0-7206 GCA_038527425.1 Pseudomonadota bacterium | reverse complement strand
ACCTTTGCGCGCTGCTCAGCCGTGTTGGTGATGGGCAAGTACTCCCGCCATCTGCGTACCGACAGCGACAGTGAGATCCTCTTGAACGTTCTGGCCGACAAGATCGCGGATGCGATCAAAGTCATGGGCACCTCTGATCCAAAGCAGACAGTCTTCGCAGGCGTGAAGATGACGATGGAGCGCGTGCAGGGCGCCTATTCATGTATCGCGCTCGTCGACGGTGTCGGCATGCTGGCTTTCCGTGACCCGAACGGCATCCGTCCGCTTTCGGTCGCCACGCGCGAAAGCGATCTCTTCGGGAATGACTATGCCTTCGCGTCCGAGGACGTGGCCTTTGGCATCAACGGCTTCCGCAAGATGCGCGATCTTAGGCCGGGCGAGGCGATGCTGATCGACCTTGAGGGCAAAATGCATGCGTTCCAATGCGTCGAAGGCGAGCTTACGCCCTGTATCTTCGAATACGTCTATCTCGCACGGCCTGACAGCCTGCTCGACGGTATCAGCGTTTACAAAACTCAGATGCGCATGGGCGAAACCCTCGCACGTCAGATCCAGGCAGAGATGGACGCGGGGCTCGAGCTCGACGCAATCATGCCTGTGCCTGACAGCGCGCGGCCTGTGGCGCTCGAGGTGGCAAAGCGTGTGGGCGTGACCTACCGCGAAGGCCTCGTGAAGAACCGCTACGTGGGCCGCACATTCATCATGCCGGGGCAGGGCCAGCGCCAACGCTCCGTACGTCGCAAGCTCAACGCGATCCCGCTGGAGTTCAAAGGCAAGTCGGTTCTCCTGATCGACGATTCCATCGTCCGCGGGAACACGATCAAAAAGATCGTGGAGATGTGCCGCGAAGCGGGCGCCAAGAAGGTCTACGTGGCCTCAGCATCACCGCCCGTGAAGTTCCCGAATGTCTACGGCATCGATATGCCCACCAAGCGCGAACTCATCGCCGATGGGCGCACGACCGAGGATATCCGCGACGAGCTTGGCTGTGACGGTCTCTATTACCAAAAACTCGATGACCTCATCTGGGCTGCGAAAGAGGGTAACCCCGAGATCGATCGCTTCGATTGCTCCTGCTTTGACGGCCATTACGTCACCGGGTCAGTGAGTGCGGCCTATCTCGACGGGCTCGACAGCTCAGAGCGCGTGACCGAGAAGATGGAAGAAGAAGACGCGCCCGAAAGCGCCTGGAACCGCGAAAAGCTGGCTCAAGGCGCTTAACGCCGCTTCTTGGCTCTGAAGTTGCGGTGGCGGCTCGCTAGCTGCCGCAGCTGGCCATCAGGCGATCGTACTGCACTTCAATCCAGCCCACAGCCGCCTCGGGATCCTGATCCTGAATCGTGTCCGTGAACTGCCCAAACACGGCCGCTGAACGCGATTGATCCACGGCCTCGATGCTCTGGCTCGTGATGACGGTGTCATAGATGAAGAAGGCAATCGCCACGAGCAGGATGCCGCGCGCCACACCGAAGAGGAAGCCTAGCGCCTGATCAGCCCCGCTCAGCGCCGTGCGTTGGATGAGCGCGGACAAGAGCGGAGTGAAGACAGAGACAACCACAAGGGCCACCAGGAACACCGCGCCAAAGGCCGCGACGATGGAAAGCTCGTTACACGCGTCGCCCAAGAGATCGCCCACGACAGGGATCTGACGAACCAAGGGCTCGGCTTGGCCCACGAAGATGAAGGCCAAAACGGCGGCCGCGATCCAACCCGCAATGGACATGATCTCGCGCACAACGCCGCGCGAATACGCCAAGAGCGCAGAGATAACGATCACTGCCCCTACGACGCCATCGATGATCGTGAAGCCTTCCATGACCTTCAGTCCTCTTCCACCGGGTCGACCTTACGCGTCGCTTCCCCGAAAATCTCGCTTACGAACCCCGCGAGGTCCGGCACCTGTGTCAGTGCCACATCGCTCGACGCGATCCGTTTGGACAGCGGCGGGACGATGGCGGCGGTGAAACCAAGTTTAGCCGCTTCTTTCAACCGATTTTCGGCCTGAGAGACCGGACGTAAGGCGCCAGAGAGCGAGATTTCTCCGAAGACGACCGCTTCCTGTGGCAGGCTTGCATCTTCTCGCGCGCTCACGAGGGCGGCGGCGACGGCCAAATCTGCGCCGGGTTCGGAGATACGCATTCCGCCTGCAACGTTCAGATAGACGTCAAGCCCAGTGAAAGGCACGCCACAGCGCGCCTCGAGCACGGCAAGGATCATAGCGAGGCGCGAGCCATCCCAGCCCACCACGCTGCGCCTCGGCTGCGCATGGGGCGAGGGGGCCACAAGCGCCTGTATTTCGCAGAGCACAGGCCGGGAGCCTTCGATACCCGCAAAGACGACGGAGCCGGGCGTAGGCGCGCCGCGTTGGGAGAGGAAGAGGGCTGAGGGGTTCTTCACCTCCACGAGGCCCTTGCCGGTCATCTCGAAGACGCCGATCTCGTCCGCCGGTCCAAAACGGTTCTTCACTGCGCGGAGCAGACGGAACTGATGGCCACGTTCCCCCTCGAAGTAGAGAACAGTGTCGACCATGTGCTCGACCACGCGAGGGCCTGCGATCTGACCTTCCTTCGTTACGTGGCCCACCATGATCACGGCGATCCCCTTGCGTTTGGCAAAGCTAGTGAGCTCGTGCGCCGCTGATCGGACCTGACTGACCGATCCCGGCGCGGCCTCCACATTGTCGGCCCACATGGTCTGGATGGAATCGATGATGGCGAGATCGGGTTTCTCGGCATCGAGCGTCGTGAGGATGTCGCGCAGGTTCGTCTCGGAGGCGAGCTGTACCGGCGATTCCGTCAGCCCGAGCCGTTGGGCCCGCATCCGCACCTGGGCCGCGGCTTCCTCGCCGCTGATGTAGATAACTTTCAGCCCGTTGCGCGCGAACCGGGCCGCTGCCTGCAAGAGCAGTGTGGATTTGCCGATCCCCGGATCACCGCCCACCAGCAATGCTGAGGCCTGCACAAGTCCGCCACCCAGCACGCGATCCAGCTCGCCCACGCCCGCTTCTGTACGGGGCGGCGGCGCTTCTTCGGTCGCGAGGTCCGTCAGTTCAATCGCCGACCCTCGCTTTGTGCCGAGCGATTTTGACCCCGGACCCGCCGAAAGAGGTTTCTCTTCCTGAATGGTGTTCCATTCCCCGCAAGCCTCGCATTTCCCGGCCCATTTCGAGGAGACATTGCCGCAAGCGGAGCAGATAAAGCTTTTCTTTGCCATGCCGCAGGAATGCCGTGATGTGGCGCGAGCAGCAATAACTTACCTCTCCATTGTCGAACTTTCGGCATGGTTGGCGGCCAGTAAGGGTTCACTAACGAGTAGAGAGTGAACTCATGAACAGGCAGATTAGCTTCCTTAAGACATTCAAATCCGACGAAGAAGGCGCGGTCACGACGGACTGGGTCATGCTTTGTGCAACCCTCGTTGCTATGGCGCTTGGCGTCACCGCGATCATGGGCCCGGGCGCAACCGATCACGCTGGCCGCATTGATGGCTGCCTGTCGGGTATGAGCACGGAAACGGCAATGGCCGCCGATGCAGCAACCCGCGCAGAAGCGATGGCGTCTGCCTGCAACGACGCAGCTGCCGCCAGCTAAACGACCTTAGCGGATGGCCTCGATGGGGCCTTCCGCCAACCCCCCGACAAATTGCCGGATGTAGGCGTCCTCGGTGGTGTCGAGATCCCCGATGGGGCCTTCCCATTGAATTCGCCCGGCGTGGAGCATTGCCACCCGGTCCGCGATGGCCCGGACAGACGACATGTCGTGGGTGATGGTGATCGTCGTGGCGCCGATCTCTGTGACGATCTCGCGGATGAGATCGTTGATGACACCGGCCATGATCGGATCGAGGCCCGTCGTGGGCTCATCAAAGAAGATGATATCGGGATCAGCGGCAATTGCGCGTGCCAGACCCACGCGCTTTTGCATGCCGCCCGACAGCTCCGCCGGGTAACGGTCCGCGACCTCCGGTTTTAGCCCCACGCGGCGCAGTTTTGCGATCGCGATATCCTTGGCCTCAGCTCTCTGTGGGGAGCGGAGGAGGCGGAAGGCGACGTTCTGCCAAACGGGTAGAGAGTCAAAGAGCGCGCCACCCTGAAAGAGCATCCCAAAACGGTCGAGGAAGTCGCTGGGCTTTCCGATGATGTCCGTGCCGTCCAGCAGGATCTGTCCGCGGTCTGGCCGGATCAAACCCAGAATACACTTCAGGGACACTGACTTGCCGGTGCCAGAGCCGCCAATGATCACGGTTGAGGTCCCGCGCTCGACCTTGAGGTCGACGCCGGCCAAAACCTTGTTTGATCCGAATGCTTTATGGACGTCCTTTAACTCGATCATGCCGCGAAGAAGACCTCCGTGAGCACGTAGTTGGAGGCAAGGATCAGCACGCTTGCCGCGACCACCGCCGACTTCGTCGCCGCGCCCACACCTTGCGCACCACGGCCAGAGTTCATGCCATAGTAGCACCCCATGAGCGCGATCAGAAAGCCGAAGACCGCACCTTTGACGAGGCCTGAGGCGATGTCCCAGAACTCAAGAAACTGCATAGTATTCGTAAGATAGGCGGCAGAGTTGAAGCCAAGGCGGCCGGTGCCCACGAGGTAGCCGCCAAAGATGCCGATGCTGTCACCGACCGCCACAAGAACGGGCACGGTCAACGTGGCAGCCAGAACGCGCGGCACAGTGAGGTACTTCATCGGGTGGGTTGAGAGTGTGACCAGAGCATCAATCTGCTCGGTAACTCTCATCGTGCCGATCTCAGCTGCGATGGAGCTCGCCACCCGCGCGGCGACCATGAGGCCGCCCAGAACCGGCCCAAGCTCCCGCACCATGCCGATGGCGACGATGGTGGGGACCACAGCTTCTGCATTGAACCGCGCGCCGCCGGAATAGATCTGCAGCGCCAGGGCACCGCCTGTGAAGAGAGCTGTAAGCCCCACAACAGGCAGTGAGAAATAGCCAATCATCAGAACGGCTTGCGCGAACTCTTTCGCGTAGAAGGGCGGGGTGAGCATGTGCCTGATCGTGCTCAGGGCAAAGAGCACCACACGACCGAGGCCCGCCAAAGCTGCCAGAGTTCCGCGGCCAAGTGCCGCCAGCGGTGCCAGCATCAGCTTACATACCGCCGCGCGTAGCGGGCGCCGAGCGAGGTCAGGATCTCATAGCCGATGGTTCCAGCAGCAGTGGCCAACGTGTCCACCGTCTGGGTGCCGTTTAGAATGTCGAGGCTCGTGGGTGTCTCGGTGAGGTCGGTAACGTCCACTGTGATCAAGTCCATGGAGACGCGGCCCACGAGCGGGCAGGCTTTGTCACCGTGAAAGAGGCTCGACGCCCGGCCCACCGCGCGGATCAGGCCGTCAGCATAGCCGCCTGAGACGGTCGCGATGCGCGAGGCACGCTCAGCCTTCCAGATGTTGCCGTAGCCCACAGTCTCACCCTTGGCGACGTCGCGGACCTGAATGACCGGCAGTGAAAGCGTGACCACGTGCTTGGCTGCGGAGTAGGGTGCGCCGCCATAGAGCCCGATGCCCGGGCGCGTCAGATCAAAGTGATAGTCGGCGCCGAGCAGCACGCCGCCCGTGGCCGCAAGCGATCTTGGCACGGTGACGCCCGCGGTCATCTCTGTGAATGCCGCAAGCTGCTGTTTGTTCATGATGTGGCTGGCCTCATCGGCGCAGGCGAGGTGGGACATGACGAACTCAGGCGTCAGCCCATCGCGCACGCTGGCCCACTCAAAGGGCTCCATCCCAAGGCGGTTCATGCCGCTATCCAGCTGCACGCCGTAGGCGCCCGACCCATGCCGTGCCACTTGTTCGGGCGAATTGAGCATGGGGATGAGGTTGTGTTCCGCGAGCAGGGGCGCGTCGCCCTCCATATGCCCGCCAAAGACGCAAATCCGGGGCCCAGCGCCGAGAACCTTGCGCAGCGTCGCACCTTCTTCGGCCAACGCCACAAAGAACGTCCGGCAGCCCGCCTTGGTGAGCGCCGGCCCAACGACCTCGGCGCCCAGCCCGTAGGCGTCGGCCTTCACACAGGCCGCCGTCTCGCCCGCGCTCATCGCGTCGAGGGACCGCCAGTTGGCGACTATCGCCGCAAGATCGATGGTGAGTTCTGCCTGTGCCATGCTTTGCTTGTCCCCACACCCGGCCAAGCCGTCAACCTGATTGCCGCGAGAATGCCCCGATTTCACCCTTTGGTTGAACGATCTGCTGTAGAACGATGATCACAAAATAAGGAGCAGTCCTATGTGGAAAGACCTACGCCGGGAATTTGAGCGCCCGCGGGAACGCCGTCCGTTTGGATCGGGCTGGCTTTCGGGCACGTTGAGTGTGCTGGCAGGGATCGCGGGCCTCGTGCTCGTGGCCATGCGGCAATATCCTGAAACCTTCACCATGCCGGAGTTTCAGGCCGTCCATGAGGGATCTTTTCTGACGATCTTCCTGCGCTTCACGATGGTGGCGGGCTATCTGCTCGCGCTTCTGTCGCTTTTGCTCGACCGGCGCAAAATCCTTGGCTTCACGGGGCTCTTTCTGGCTATTGTGGCGTCGCTCCTCGGCACGGCTGAGGCGCAGGGCTTTGGCGAGGGGCGTCAGGCGCTCTACTTCGGGCTCGACTACTTCGTGGCCAACACGCTTTTCCTCGGGTTCCTTTTTGTGCCGCTGGAGCGTTGGTTCCCCCATCGCGGTGACCAGACCGTTTTCCGGCCCGAGTGGGATGAGGACCTGTTCTATTTCCTCGTCAGCGCGATGTTCATTCAGGGCCTCAGCTTCCTGACCCTGATCCCGTCGAATTTCGTCAATGAGGCAATCACGCTCGACGCCCTACAGGAATGGGTCGGCGGCATCCCATTTGCTGTTCAGGTGATCCTGATTATGCTGGCGACGGACTTCATCCAGTACTGGCTGCACCGTGCGTTCCACGAGATCCCGGTGCTGTGGCGCTTCCACTCCATCCACCACTCCGCCAAGAGCATGGACTGGATGGCCGGTGCACGGATGCACTTCCTCGAAATCGCGGCGCTGCGCGGTTTCACCGCCGTGCCCATGTTCACCCTGGGCTTCGATCTTGGGGCCATTCAGGCCTACCTGCTGATCGTCTTCGTCTACTCGAAGTTTATCCATTCGAACGTGGGCTTCGACCTCGGCGTGATTGAGAGCGTTTTCGTCACCCCGCGCTTCCATCACTGGCACCATGGCTCGGACCGGGAGGCGGT